>JAHLWE010000473.1 GCA_019058135.1 Promethearchaeota archaeon
ATCCAATAGATTACCAAGTTCTTGATTATAATTTCTAAGCATCATAACAATTTATTCTAAGTTTTATTACAATTTATTCTTTTCTACTTTATCATATATCGAAAGGAAAGGTAGCCTCCCAAAATTCCCCTAAATGCAGTGAATTTCTAAAAACTTAATCGAATTGTCGAAAACGAAATTTAGAATAGTATATCAAATATGATGCTAAAATCCCCCCCAACTCACTGCAATAGATAACTATGTATATTGGACCATATAAAAATCCAAATATTAAACCAGGAATTAATCTTATTAAGACTAAGAATATTAATAGTATTTTTCCTGACATTCTTACTGGAATAAAGAAAACTAATAAAGTAAATTGCCTGTTCAAATTTGGAAATACAAGAAAGGATATTATACCTAAAATTGCGCTCCATCCTAATCCGATAGAATAATAAATGGAATCAATTTCATTTAAAGGATAAAGGGGCACTAATAGAATCCTAAATAAAAGAAAAATCAAACCAGCTAAAAGCCCAGAAAAAATATATAATCCCAATAATAATTTAGTTCCGTACATTTGTTCAATAGTTTTAGCCATATTATATAGAAAAATAATCATAATAAATAAAAAAAATATCCCAAAAAATCCCTCAGCATAGATAATAAATAGTGCTGTAAAAAATGTATGATAATAAAAATTTAAAACACCATATCCACTCAAATTTAGATATTGTGGTAAAAAAATTGCAATAATGGACATTATAACAAGTGCTATTACGATAAAATTAGTTCCATTCATTTGGTTTGATCTCAAAAAGGAAATATGTGTTGTTTTCATTCTTTTCTTGTGTTCTTTTTCTCTTTTTTTGAAAATCTTTCTTATCTCCTTCTCACTTAAATATTCACCTTCCTTATATAGTCTTTCTGGAGAAATCTCTTTTTTTAATGAAATTTCTCTGGAAGTAATTGGAACTTCACTAAATTTTGGTATATGTTTTAACTCAAATGTACATTCATGATTCTCGGGCAAGCGATGTTTTTTACAAAAGTAATTTCCGCAATATCTACATTTAAATGGAAGGAAAGAAATATTCTCATCGCAATATGAGCATTTTACCAATTTTTTTCACCATTTAAAGTACTCATTAATATATTATACTATTAATTACCAAAATATGCAATACGAAGTTCCGGGGTATAAACTATACTAAACACAACAATTGCTAGTATCCCGAGAGCAACAACTAAAAATATCCAGACTTCCTTTTTCCACTTAAATATATTAGCTCCATCTAAAATACCTATTGGAATTAAATTAAAAAGCCCCAATTGTGCATTGAAAAATGCAGCTAAGGCAACACACCAATTTAGGGGATATATTGGAATAAATAATGACGATATAAATAAAATTAAGCCATAGATCAAGTTAACAAGCGGACCAGCCATTTTACATTTTCCTGTTCTGTCACTTATTTCTTCTAATCCCAACACAACTACAGCGCCGGGTAAGGCTAAGCTGGGAAAATTTATCCCTCCTATTAATAAAAAAATACCCATGATTAAACCGAATGATGTTAATAACATTCCAAATGTTAATAATCTAAACTTTGTTTGCATTTTATAATGTTTTGCAACTTGCCGATGACCTAATTCATGAAATAGAAAGGCTGTAGTATAAAAAAATGCTAAAATAAATATGGTCCAGAGTAAACCCAATTCAGCTAGTTCGCGACGGAAAAAGCTAATAAAACCAATTACATAAATTAAAGCCGCTCCAATGACAAAATGAGTAAATTCCGACTTTTTTTGCAATAAAATTCCCGAAAATGTTATACCGGAATCTGGATCAAAAGCATTTTCTGGTATTTGACTCTCTTGATGATACCAAGTGAAACTTCCGTCTGTTCTGCCCCTATCATGAATACTTGAATCAGTGACAGAGGAACTATAAACAGGTTGAGGTTGAGACGGTTGTTGAGGCGTACTATATGAAACTGGGGGTGCCACTGAGGTCGTGTGAACCCCAATTATTGAAGTACAATCGTGCATTCGAGGTTCTAAATGATAGGAACAGTACTCATTATGGCATTTTTCACATTCAAAAACTTCTGGAAAATCAAGACCACAAAAGTCACAATTGGGCATATTTAATCATGTACTTAAATACTATTAAATAATTCAAGGATATAATTATATAATTCTAAAATAATTAAAAGTATTAAATTTTATTTAGAATATTTAGTCCTTTAACATAAAAAATTTTATGTTTTTATTTGTGAAAATTTTAAAACTAGAAATATATCTAAAAATCCGAGGTTTTATTTCTCCAGATTTTGTTTTTTCCAAAAAGAAATAGCCTTATCTATAGTATTTTGAGATAATCCTAACTTTTTATTATATTTAATTGATTTTTTTGATTGAAATACGAGTTTGGATTTAAAAAATTGATCTTTTCTAAAGAAAATATCCCAATCGTAAACACTTTCAGTCATGTTGTAATATCTTTAGATATAATTTTAAAATTTCATATCAGTTAGATGATTTAGTAATTTTTGATTATATATTAAAAAAATCAAATAAGATAGAATCTGAACAAAAATTTTTTGCTAAAACTTAGGAATTCAATGTATTAATTAGATATGTCAATTTTTACTATTTAAACAAATTCAAATTATTAAAAAGCTTTATTAATTTAAAAGATCAAATACTTTCATAAGAATACAAAAAAATCAATGTGTCTAATATGAGTGAAAATGAGGAAGAAGGTATAAGTAAAGAAGAAGTTGATAAAGAGCGGGAAAAATTAAAGGAACTTGATTTAGAGGATAAAAGTAAGGCAGGTTGGGATCTTTTGGTGAATCTGACTAAGAAGAAAAAGGAAGATTAATATTGTCAATTTTTAAAAAAATCATAATTTCTCTATTTTCATAGTTTTGGAACATTTAGGGCATATTTCGTCCTTTTTAGTTAATTTTAGTTTAACAATTGTTTTTTGATAACCGCATTTTTTATTCTGACATTTTAATTTGAATTTTTGAAGCTTTCCTAAAGGACTTTTTTTAATCAATATTTGTTTTTCATTGGATTTAGGCACTTCATCTACTGAATCCATTTTTCTTTCTTTAATTTTTGATTGCTTTTTTTTAGATGAATCTTTCAACCACTTATCCAAGCTTATTTTAAACACCTAAATTTTTTTTAAATTATTTGTTTATATCCAATTTCTCTGGCTCTTACATATATTTTATATGGTAAATTTTCATAATTGTTCAATATATCTTTAATTTCTTCAAATGAAGGTTCCTCAAATAACTCCTTATTGTTTTCTCCAACACCATCTGAATATTGATATTGTTGAATAACATAATCCCCATTAAAATCAATTTTTTTTAAATAATTTATAATACTTTTTAAATCATCTGGAGTATGTAATTTCTTTACATAAGTTGTTCTTATTTCAAATTGAATGTTTTTTGAACTTTGAACGATTTTTATTGTATCTTTTATTTTTTGAGGATCTAAATTAGTGATAATTATTTGTTTTAACCTATTGCCATTTAATTCTAGTGGAGCTTTTAAATCTAATGCAATTCGATTAACGTAAGGCAATAACAATTTAATTATTTCTGGATGTGATCCGTTTGTATCTACACTAACCAATTTCTTTATTTCTTTTAATATTTTACAGAGGGGTATAATATCTATTTGTAGAGTTGGTTCTCCTCCTGTTATAGAGACTCCATCAATTAAAAAATTTTTTTCTATTCTATTTCTTATTGAATTAATATTCCAATCCTCTCCAGCAGTAGGGTCTAATAACGGTTTGTTATGGCAAAATTTACATTTATAATTACATCCTATAGTAAAAATTACAGAAACAACCTTTTTAGGCCAATCTTTGGTGGATACATCAATAATTCCGCCTATTCTCAAAAAATCACTCAATTATAGATTAACTTTTTTTTAACTCATATGATACTCTGTTTATCCTTTACTGATATTATTTCTTATATTTATTTGTATTTACCTTAATTACCTTGACAAGAATAACTGATAAAAATTTCCATTTTAATTTTAAAGTATCAATCAATTTATAAAAAACAATATAAAAAAATAAAAAAAATTCTTAATGCTCTAATATTTCCAAATTAGAAAATTTGTTCTTTTCCTGCTACAAAACTATCTCGTAATTCAAAAAAGGCTTCTTTAGAAAATCTCTTATCTACAACTTCTTTTACTATATTTTCTATACGAGAAAAAGCCACATTTGCTGCAAGTATGATAGAAACACTATTTACCCAAGGATCATTAATTGGTCTTCCAATTTGACTTAATAACTTTACATGTGCCTCAATAACATCCCCTTGACCGGTTTCGATAATGTCTCTCGCAACGTGATTTGCAAGAACATTATATATCTTACCCACATGATTAATTGGGTTTTTTCCTGCCACAGCCTCTAATGACATAGTTCTACATGGAGTTATTAAGCCATTACAGCGGTTTCCCCGCCCTACTTCACCATCATCGCCCGATTCTGCACTAGTTCCTGTGATAGTTAAATATAATATCTTCTTTTCTATAATATCAGCCACATTTACTTGACAAGTTACTTCTTTCTCTGGAATAATTTTGGCTGCTAAATCCAGAACTGCATCCTTAATTTGCTCACAATAATTAATGTATTCATTTGCATCGTTTATATATTTAGAAACCATAGCACAAGCTAAAGTAATACCAATTTTATTTTCAATTCGATGACTCATAACTTTGATATCTTCCCCTGATGCTTTGCATTTTTCTTTAAACGCGTCAGAATTAATTAATCTTTCCACTTCAAGTGTTATTCTCTCACAATCACTTAAAGGTGCATAACCTACACCAAAACTAGTGTCATTAGCCATCGGTATATGGTTCATAGAATCACTTTCATCAAAAAGCCCAGTTAAATCTAAAGAACCTGGTCGAACAGCATGATCAAACTGGATATCTTTAGTAAAATCTAAATTTCTAAACGTATCTATAATAACTTGTCTAGTAGCATCTAAGCAGAGGGGCCCTATCGGAATATAATTCATTTTATTTCCAACCATAATTTGATTTATAGCTCTTCCAACAATCAAAAAATATTGTGGTTCTATTATTAAACCACCACCAAAAGTGGGCTTAGTAATTCCTCCAACCAGTGCAGCTTTATCCACATTATGATGATAATACCGATCAAAATTATCTAAATAATATTTACATAATGCTCTTGATGAAGCTTCTGCAGCTGCATCGCAAACTGTATCGGGATGTCCCACTCCCTTTCTCTCTACGATTTCTGGAAACTCCGATTTCTCAATAGGATCTAACTTTGATAAATCAATCTTTAACATATGTTAAACCATTTCTAATAGTATTTTTTTATATATAAAGCAATTTAATCCATAAAATAAATTCTTTTCTGAAATTATAAAATCCGTTTTTAATAAACAAAAACATATTAAATTTAAAAATAAAAGATTCTATTAACTTATTAAACTTAATAAATTACCTAGTTTAATTTTTAAAAAATAATAAAACTACCTTGGTGAAAGTTATATTCGAAACACAAATTCATATTGTATTTAATGCTGACGAGGGAGAAAGAATAACTTTCCCGATAATAATTTCAAAACCTAATAAGTTATACTATTTTAAGGCTGATCCATCAAAATTAAATGCTGCTGATATGTATGAATCCTTTTACAGAAAAAATTCTGAAGTTTTAAAAAAGGAAATCCCAACATTAGAAATAACAACAAATCTAATCGATTATACAGATTATTTTCAAATAATTCAAGAAATATCAAAAGTAATCAGCAACGAACGGGAGCAAAATCCTAACTGTAAAATTTATATTAATATTTCTGCCGGTTCTAAATTAACTGCAATTGCTTCAATAGAAGCGGCAAGGATATGGGATTTAGAAACATACTATCTCTATTCTCAAGAAATAAGTTTTGGTGGTGGTCCTAAGCATTCTGGCAAGATGGAATTCCTACCGATAAAAGGCTTCCCAATACAAAAACCCAGAGAAGATTTAATTAAAGTATTGAAAGTAATAGAAAAAATGATGGCTGGAGGTAAAAAATTTATATATAAAAAATATTTATTGAATGTTTTAAAAGATGAAGGACTATTGCAATTAATCACGGAAAACCCTGATTTGAAAAAAAATAAATCAAGTGAATATATGGCTCTTAATCAAAGATATTTAAATCCATTAGAAAAAGCCTGGAAATTTATAAAAATATCTGATGACAAACGAAATAAAAAAATATTTCTTACTGATGAAGGCAAGGAGATATTAAAAATTTTTAAATACTATATATAGTGTTTGAAATACTATAAATAAAATAAAATAAATAAGTGCTTTATATTAAATATACAGATAGAAAAAAGAGAGTAACCCTTATTTAAATGAATGTTCCAAATTTTTATTCAAATGTAATAACTCAATTAAAATTATTATTAGAAAATAATGGTTTCACAACATATCTTCTAAAATCACTTAAAGAAAAATTTTGTTTTGACATTCTTGCGAAAAATGATGCTTCTCTAATAGTTATAAAAATTATTTCTAATATTGATAATATTAGCGAAGATTTGC
>JAHLWE010000474.1 GCA_019058135.1 Promethearchaeota archaeon
GAAAATTTCTACTCCCGGAATTCATTACGTTGTAGTAGAGGAGAAAAATAATCATAATCGATATAGGAGTAATCCAATAATAGTCAAATCAAAAGGAGATTCGTATTTGAAATTATATTGGGGCGATCTTCACGGTCATACACTTTTTTCAGATGGATCTGGTTTACCCGTTGAATCATATCAAATTGCTCGTGATGTTTCATTATTAGATTTTGCAGCCTTAACAGATCATTGTGAACACTTCCCAAGAATGGGCGACATTGATATTTTCAATATTTTCGATAATTACATTCAAACAACTAATAGCTTTAATGAACCAGAAAAATTTGTGTCAATTGTTGCTTTAGAATGGACACCTCGTTATGTAGTAAGGGGTGCAGGTATTGTTTTTGGCCATTTAAACGTATATTTTGAGGGAGATAACATGCCTTTCTTTTCTACTTTTACGCATCTTACACCTGATGTGTTATTTGAATACCTTGAAGAAAATAGTGATGATGATTTTATCTCATGGACTCATCATACAATAAGAAAGGATTATGCATCGGATTATGCATTTTATCACGAGGATATAAATACTTTAATTGAAATTTACTCGGTTCATGGTTCATGTGAGACCTTAGGAAATGATACTTATTTTGAAGAAGTATCTAAAATTCCCACTAACGAACCAGGGTATTCTGTGAGAGATGCTCTAAAGATGGGTAGAAGATTTGGGTTTATGGCTTCGGGAGATACTCACGATGGCCGACTTGGGCATAGTATTAGTCATACAGAAGCTTCTGCTTATAATCAATATCCTTACACATTAGCAGGATATAGATTAGGTCATCCTCACCCAAACGGTTTGACAGGTATTTTTGCATTTAATTTAACAAGAAAATCGGTTTTTAAAGCATTAAAAACAAAATCTTGCTTTGCAACTACAGGTGTGAGTCGCCCATATATTGAATTTAATATTAATGGAACTACAGTAGGAGATAATTATTCTACTTTAAATGTTGCATCTAATAAAACTCATCGAAAAATCAATATCTTTATTTGTGCTGACGGAGTATCTTTTGACCCAAATAATATCAATAACATCTCAGAGGTTGAGATTTATAAAAATTCAGAATTATGGTATTCTAATAAATCAATTAATGATATATTCTTTAAAATATCAATTTTAGACAATAAAACAATCACTGGTACCAGCTATGAAAACTGCATCCAAAAAGACGATGGTAAATGGTATATACACCAAAATTCATTAAAAACTGTTAACCCAGATGAATTAAACACCGGTGGCTTTGATTACTATTATATTAGAACTCGTGATATCAGTGGTTATGCTGCCTGGGTTGGACCAATATGGGTTGGAGTCCCGTAAATTATAAAATGTTTCATTTTTTTCCTCTTCCAACTTATATAAAAAAGAAAATTATTTTATCCCTTTTTGAAATCTAAAATATTCAATTGAACAAAGAATTAAATATCACTTATACCTAAGTGTTTAATATCAATTTATATAATTTTAAAATTTAAAATAAAAAAGCTAATTAATTTTTGGGGTGAAATTATTTGAAGAATTTAAAAAATGAGTGTGTAATTTTAGGGGTTATTTTTCTTCTTTGCTTAAGCTGTCTTATATCATTTGTCCATCTTGAAATCAATTATATTGACCCAGATTTTAAGGAAGAAATTTTACCAAAACTGAACAATCAAAATATCAATATAACTACACCAGAAAATAAAACTTATACTGAACCGATGAGCGGCTATTACCCATCTACTTATGGATTTGAAAATGATAAAAATGGTAATGTGCCTGTTGGTTGGACTGATTATTCGCATGATGGATGTGGAACTAAAGTTATTTCTGAGCTTGATGGACATAAAAAAGTTTTAGAATTGTGGGACAAAAATAATTCTGGATATTCAAAAATATATAATAATTTTTTACCACAGACATCTGGGACAATTGAGTGGTGGTGGCAGCAATCAAGTGGTGGTGTTGCAAGTCATGTTATTATTGGGGATGGTCCAACTTTAAGATGGTCAATTAATAATCAATTGCAATATGATGATTTAAGCGGAACTAGTCATACTATCATATTAGTAAATCCAAACCAATGGTATCATCATAAGATTGTATTTAATTGCAGTAATAATTCTTTTGATTGGTATATTGATGGAGTTTTGCAAGCTGATAATGCAAAATTTAGGTATAAGAGAAGTGCTCTTAGTTTTTTTAGATTGAATACATGGTATACCCACAGGGATTACTCTTTCTATATTGATGCTGTCGGATATTCTTGGGATTCGAACTATAATATTGGAAACAACACTGAAGAAGGATTATTTCTTAATTTTATATCAAATGTAGAATTAAATTGGATTGGTTATTCGTTAGATACACAAGAAGAAATTACAATTATGGGAAACACTACTATTCCTTTGCCAGATTATGGCACACATTCAATTCAAGTGTTTGGAAACGATTCGGTGGGAATAAATTATTGGTCTGACATAAGAATTTTTACAATTGGTGATGCTAAGACACCTACCATTATAATTAATTCACCTGTTTCTAATGATTTATTTGGGCAAACTACACCTGATTATAGTGTTAGGATAACTGATAACATTGGAGTAAATACTATGTGGTATGATCTAAATGGAGGAACAAATTTCCTTTTTGAAGATAATGGTACTTTTAGTTCAACAGAATGGGGAAATATGCCAAATGGCACTGTTACAATTACTTTCTATGCGAATGACAATGCTGGTAATGTAGCATCTAAATCGGTTATAGTTAGAAAAGATATTGAGGCACCTACTATTGTAATTAATTCACCTATTTCTATTGATTCATTTGGGGAAACTACACCTCATTACACTGTTACGATAACTGATAGCAGTGGAGTAAATACTATGTGGTATACTCTTAATGAAGGTGAAAATAATATTTTTATATCAAATGGTACTATTGATGCAACAGAATGGAGTGAATTAGAGAATGGTGATGTCATCATCACCTTTTATGCGAGAGACAATGCAGATAATACGGCATCTAAATCGGTTACAGTCAAAAAAGGATATGTGTCACCCTGGCCAATTCTTATTATTGTAGCTATTATAGCATCACTTTCTGTTGGAATAATAATAGCCGCTATGATAATGCATCGTAGACCACCAAAAAAAGGGCAAATAATACCAGAAAAGCCTCGAGAAATATTTCCCCAAGAGGCAACGCCCGATGAAGTTCAAAAAGTGGAAATTACTACTTCTTTTTGCCCTATGTGTGGAACTAAAATAAGCGATAAAGAGAAATTTTGTAGTAATTGCGGTACTGAACTTTAAATAAGAAATTAATCTTTTTTTACTTTTCTTTTTTAATTTTTGCTGTAGTGTTATTATTTATGAAAATAAAATAGAGGTTCTTTCCCAAGTATTGGATCAAGCAACGACTCTAGATATTGATGCAGTTATTGTTCACGATGTAGGGGCAATTCGACTTGCAAGGGAAAGAAATCTTAACATTCATTTTATAGAAAGAAATTAAAATTGAAAAAAATAATAATTATATCAATATAAACAAAATCTAATAAAAGAAAAAATGTCTCATCAAATATCTAATGAAGTTTATTTAAAATATCTTTTATTATCCTTAAATAAAGATGAATTAAAAGAGATATGTAGATCTTTTAATATAAAAGGTTTTTCAAAGTTTGGTAAGGAAGATTTAACTAATTTTTTAATTGATAGTTTAGCTGAAGAAGAAGTAGCGGAATTACTAAAAAAAAGAGAAATGGATATTATTTCTAGGGAAATAAATAGAGCATTTAATATCATTAGAGGTAATGAACGTGAATCCGTGCAAAATATTAAGATAATAAACCCTAAGGAACATGAAATTGAGATTAAATTTAAGGGCTTTAGGTGGACGAATGAATTGTACCTTAGTATTAAAGACACAAATATTTTCGATCCGGAGAGAATTTGTGAATGTAGAATAGGTTCTGCTGGTGGATTTTGTCCCCATTTTTGGGTTGGATTTATTGTTTCCTTAAAAAAAGGGTTTCTTAATTTGAAAAATTGGACTACGACAAAATTGCCTAAAGATTTTAAAGAGCAAATAAAAAATATACAAATATCTACTACATCAAAAGATAAATCAATAGAACAACTAAGGATTTTTGATGTAACTTCTGATGATGCAAGACTTTTGAAATTTTTAAATTCAAGAATAACTGTTTATAATGGAACTGTCACAGAGTTAGAGTTTAAGGAGGACGATTTTCAAGGCAATATTACTAGATATTATATTGCAACACTAAAAAATGGTAAGTTAGGGCCACAAGTAAAAAAAAAATCAGATTTTAATGAAAATGAATTAGAAGAGTTTGAAGAGATTAAAGCAAGAATCAGCGAAAAAAAGCATATTGATGCAGATTTAAAGGTAGGAGATATAATATCCTTAAATGGTTCCCTTACTAAAGACAATTTTTTGGATGCTCTTGTATTAAAAAGAGTAACAAAAATTCAAAAAAAGTAAATTAAAAATTATAAAGCATTCTCTCCTAATCTAATTAATAATTTTAAATAATCTAACATCAATTAATGAATTATTAAGGAGGAATAATAATGTTTTATCGAGAAAAATGTAACGTTTGTGGAGAATGTTTAATGAGATGCCCCTATTTGGCATATTCTGAGGAAAAAGCTAAGGAAGAGTTTAAAAAATTGATAAACAGTGAGCCTACTCCAATAACTGCGGAGTGTATTACATGTGCTGCGTGTAACATTTTCTGCCCTGAAGGAGCTAATCCTTTTGATTTAATTAACGATAGGCAAGAAGAAACTGGAACATTTAAAGTTACCGATGAATGGATCAGAGTGATGAAAATGGCGTCAAAAATGCCATCCAAAGTTATTAAAGGTGATCCTGAAAAACCAATTATGAATCTCTGTTCAGTAGGAGATATACTTCCCGGAGTTATTGAAGGGCAGCTCTTCGATGGAATGACACTTCTTAAAGGAGGTGATTATTTTTGTTATTTTGGTTGGGTGCATGCAGGAAAGCCAAGTATGGTTAGTGAAAATGC
>JAHLWE010000475.1 GCA_019058135.1 Promethearchaeota archaeon
AACAGCATTAAATATCGGTGTTGAATTAGCATAAAAGAAAATATTGGAAAAATATAATGTAAGAGTATTGGGAACACCTGTCGAAGCAATAATTGCAACTGAAGATAGAGACTTATTTGTTAAAGCAATGGAAAAATCTGGTGTAGTTTGCCCTAAAAGTTTTGCAGTAGATAATTATCAAGATGCATTGAAAGCAGCAGAAGAATTGGGTTTTCCATTAATGATTCGAGTTGCATATACATTAGGTGGTAGAGGATCGGGTATTGTTGAAAATCTAAAAGAATTTGAAATATTTGCGAAAAGAGCGTTAGCTCAATCAATGATAAATCAAATTTTAGTAGAAGAATCAGTATGGGGATGGAAAGAAATCGAATTTGAAGTTGTTAGGGATGTATCTAAAAATTGTATTATTAACTGTAGTATGGAAAATGTTGATCCTATGGGGATACATACTGGAGAGAGCATTGTTGTAGCTCCCACTCAAACACTGACAAATGAAGAATATCAAATGATGAGATGTGCATCAATAAGGGTTGTTCAAAACTTGGGTATTATTGGAGAATGCAATATTCAATATGCTTTAAATCCAATATCAAAAGAATTTCAAGCAATTGAAATAAATGCAAGGTTGTCTCGTTCATCTGCACTTGCCTCAAAAGCAACAGGTTATCCTTTAGCCTATTTTGCTACTAAATTAGCACTGGGATATCTGTTAACAGAATTAAAAAATACTGTAACTGGTATTACGACGGCATGTTTTGAACCTTCGATTGATTATATAGTTTTAAAATATCCCCGATGGGATTTAGACAAATTTCGACGAGTAGATAAACACATTGGAACACAAATGAAATCAGTTGGAGAAGTTATGGCAATTGGACGAACTTTCGAAGAAGTATTACAAAAAGCAATAAGAATGTTGGATATCAATATGAAAGGAATTGTTGGTAATGACTTAGAACCAATTGATAATTATAATGAATTAAAGAATGAATTAAGGCATCCAACGGATAAAAGAATTTTTAGAGTGGCGGAAGCTATTAAAAAAGGTATTTCTATCAATGAAATTTACCGTTTATCTCGAATTGATAAATGGTTTCTCCATAAAATTGAAAATATAATTAATATAGAAAGAGAATTGAAAAGATTAAATCTTCTTAGGTCTTCAGATGAAGAAAAAGAATATCAATTAAGAAAGGCGAAACGTTTTGGGTTTTCAGATGGACAAATAGCAACAATAATGGGGCTTGATACAATTACTATTCGACGACTTCGAAAACGATATAATATAATTCCCTATACAAATCAGATGGATACACTGGCAGCTGAATGGCCAGCACAAACAAATTATCTTTATCTTACATATTCTGCAATCGAAGATGATATTGATTATGAAAAAGAAACTACTGAGAACCTTCAAAAAATAATTGTTTTAGGCTCAGGAACTTATAGAATTGGTTCTTCTGTAGAATTTGATTGGGGTTGCGTTAATATGGTATGGAAACTCAAGGAATTAAATGTTGATCAAGTAATTATGATTAATTATAATCCTGAAACGGTTTCAACTGATTATGATATTTCAGATAAATTATATTTCGAAGAATTATCGGGCGAACGTGTTGTAGATATCTGCGAGAAGGAAAAAGGTTATGGTGTAGTTGTATCGGTTGGTGGTCAAATTGCGAATAATTTAGCGGTTAAATTCCAAAAATATAATGAGTTTTTTAGAAAAACTAATCTCAGATTATTAGGCACTCAAGGGATTAGTATCAATAACGCAGAAAATAGGAAAAAATTTAGTGCCTTACTTGATCACTTAGCAATATTGCAACCAATATGGAATAGTCTTGAGGAAAAAGATGATGTGTTAAAATTTGCAGAGGAAATTGGATACCCTGTATTAGTTCGACCTTCTTTTGTATTAAGTGGTGCTGCAATGAGAGTAGCACATGATCCCCAAACTTTGCGACACGTTTTAGATATCGCTTCTAAAGTATCTAAAGATAATCCAGTTGTTATCACAAAATTTTTTACTGACTCACGTGAAATTGAATGTGATGGTGTTAGCGACGGAGAAAATGTATTTATAGGTGCAATTATTGAACATATTGAGAATGCTGGGATACATAGTGGAGATGCAACAATGGCGATCCCCCCTCAGACAATATCTAATGATATTATTGATAATTTAATCTCTATATCGAAAAAAATCGCTTTAGCATTAAAAATAAGGGGACCATTTAATATCCAATATTTATTAAAAGAAGGGAAATTATATGTTATAGAATGTAATTTACGCTCAAGCCGTTCTATGCCTTTAGTTTCAAAAACTCGTGGAATTAATCTTATGAAAATTGCTGCTGAAGTCATTCTTGGAAAAAAAATTGATCCAAAAATAATGAATATACCAACTGGAAATTTCGTGACCATTAAATGCCCCCAATTTTCATTTATGCGCTTAGATGGAGCCGACCCTGTCTTAGGTGTTGAGATGGCATCAACAGGAGAAGTTGCATGTATTGGAGATGATTTTCCTGATGCTTTAATAAAAGCATTAGAATCAACCGAATTAAAAATTCCTATTGAGAATGGTAATATTTTAATTACAGTTGGTGGCGAAAAACTTAAGAAGGATATTATTCCTTTAGCTCACAAAATAAAATCTTTAGGTTTTTCAATTTATGCGACAGAACATACTTCAAAAGCTCTTGAATCTGCAGGAATATCAAACTTTAAATTATCAAAAGTAAAAGAAATTGGAGAATTTCCGAATATCTTAACTTATATCAGAGAAGGAAAAATTAACATAGTCATAAACATCCCAACAATTGAAATAGAAGCAGAAAAATATAAGAGAATAATGGAAGATGAATACGAAATCCGTAGATTTGCAGTGGAATATAATATTCCAGTTATAATAAATCTGCAATTAGCATTTGCAATATTTAATGCAATTGAACAAATTCGAGAAAGAAAAATTTCTATTAAATCATTAAATGAATACCATAATGAAAAAATGCCATATTGGTAATTTCGGAATAGATAAAGCATACATGCTGGGTGTTTCAATAGGAGGCACTTCTCTTCTAAAAAGATACTATTAAAGAAAGAGATATAGATAAATAATTAAAATACATCTGCAAGTGGAAAAAAGGTTTAAAAATTCTTCAAAAATCTCACATTGGTTATATTTATTTGTTTTTTGCATTTAAATTGCATATTAAAAATCAAGGAAAAAAAATGGATTAAAAAGGAAAAAATGAACCTTTCTTTATTCTTAATTCTCCAAACTCATCAATTCTTCTCAGCCAGTCTGCTAAGTCAGAATCTGGTTCATAATATCTGACTTCCTTATAAGTTCTAAATCTGTATTTGAGTTCGAAATAATGTCGGTCTTTATCCGAAAATAAGTAATTGCCGAATACGGGGAAATCTTTTGCGTAATCATCGGAACTGATCAATGTTAGATGAGGGTGGGCGACTTCAAACTGCTTTATTTTCTTGTTCAGTCCATAAAGAGTTTTATCCTCAAAGATTTTTGAGAATTTGATGAATAAAGGTTCATCCGGGGCATCCTCGCACTAATTATGGGAATTTAATAAGCTCAAATTTATTTCACCTACTTTCTTTATTTAAAAATATCTTCCATCATATCCTCATCGGTAATGTTGGAAAATGCTTTCATAAAAAGAAAAAGCCTGTAGGAAGGGACTTCTAGCGGACAAAATGCTTTTCTCTCCAAAATCATATTAAAGTCGATCTCACCCAGCATCACTATCTTTTGGAATCACACAAAATCCTTGAGAATTTTAAAAATTTCTATTGTAATAGATAATATCAATAATAAAGAATTAAAAAAGTGAGGATAAAGTCTTTAATGCTTCTCCGCCCATCAACAAATAGGGGGAGGAGGGCGAAAATAAGTGTAGAATCAATCTACAGTCGAGTAGCTCGGGGTTATTACTAACCCTTTGCTCTCTAAGAACCGTGCGTGCGAGTTTCCCCCCACACGGCTCAAGCCGAGAGTTCCAGTCGCGTCGCCGCGTGTCCTTTCACCGTTCAATGTCGCCATTTTACAGTTAATCAAACCCAAGGTGGTTAAAAATTACTTCTTTAGATGGCTGATTCATTTAAATCATTGCATGTCTAACCTCTTGATATCTTCTCCTTCTCCATATCTCCTTGATGACAGGATCAGGGTTGAAAGGAGAAAGATCATTTACTATAAAGTCATATTTCAGTCTCTTAACCTTACTCACCTTAGTTAATGCATACCCCGTTCTTGCGTCTCTGAAAATCCATTTATCTCTTCCTATTGCCTCAAAATATTTATTGAATATCCATCGCTTCCCTTTGTTATTATGTCTTCTCTGCGCCCATCTCCAAATTATTCCAAAAATTTCGTGATCCACTCGACTAAAAGCATTATTTGCATCAGAATATCTATAATACATCGCCCAACCTCTAATAACGGGATTCAATTTCGCTATTAATTTTCTCTGTTCTATTTGCTTATTTGACCATATTAACTCCCTGATGTAATTAAGAAATCTCTTGACTTTCTCTTTCTGGGGTTACACGTACAGTTTCTTTCGTGGTTGTTCGATTCTAAAGCCTAAGAAATTAAAGCCTTTTCTCTTTGTAGTTATTCTGGTTTTCTCTCGTTTTAAACTTAAACCCCTTTTTCTTAAAAATCTTGCAAGGTTCGATATCACTTGCTTCATTGCTGATACGGTAGGAGCAATTACGATTAGGTCGTCCGCATAGGATATAACACAGATATCTTTTCCGAGAGCCTTTTGCATCCCGCTTAAAGCTATATTAGCTAAAATGGGACTTAAAGGACTTCCTTGAACAATTCCTTTCACGGCTTTGATTCTCTTTCCCTTTTCTACGA
>JAHLWE010000476.1 GCA_019058135.1 Promethearchaeota archaeon
AGACAGCATTTATTAAGGCTGGAACTCCAGAATGGAAAAAAGTAGAATCACCTAGTATCGCTAATATTGGATTTTCAGTGGCGTGAATCTTCGCAAATCCATTAGCCAGTCCATTGGAGCCACCCATGCATATTTCAGTATCTACACATTCAAGAGGTTTATATACTGCTAGTGTATAACACCCAATGTCACTAGAATTTATAAATTTTATTTTTAATTCTTTCTCTAGCAATGTGATCGCATAAAAAGTAGAACGGTGACTACAGCCTGGGCACAACACAGGAAGTCGTGGAGGAAGCGATATCTTAATATCAGGAATAACGTTTTTTTCATATTTTATCCCAATGAAATTTGCTACTTTCTCCAAATATACTTCTCCTGAGAATTCTCCTTGTTGAGGGAAATAATCTTTACCATGTATTTCAACTTCATTTACCAGTTTATTTTCATATGCAAGTTGTTTCAGAATGTTTTCTAGAATTGGTTCTAGTTCTTCAACCACTAATATTTTATCTACAGAAGAAAGTAATTTTCTAATGAGTTTTTTAGGTGGAGGAATGACCATACCCAGTTTAAGGATAGAAACTTTATTTTCCAAGCCAAAATCAATGAGTGTGTCAATTAATTGGGCATAAGGAATACCTGCAGCAATAAAACCATAACGAATTCCATTGATTTTTTCGGAAGATAATTTAAGAGAATTGAAGGGAAATTCATCGGCAAGATTGGAGATCTTCTCAAATCGCTCGAGTAGTTTGGAACGAAGGACACGCGAATGTGAAGGCAAACAAACCCAACGTGCGCGATCCCAATCAAATCCATAAGGGCGGTCAATATTTTGAATCTCTCCAAGCATAACATCACCTCGACCGTGATTCAAGCGAGTCGTTGTCCGAAATAGTACAATTGTATGATGCTCCTCGGAGAATTTAAATGCATATTTGATTAAATCCTTAGCCTCTTGGGCAGTAGAGGGTTCAAACACGGGAATTAAAGCATGAAGACCGAAATATCGATTATCTTGTTCATTTTGGGATGAAAAACAGTTTGGATCATCAGCAGAAACTACAACCATTCCACCACGAGCACCTGCGTAACAAGCAGTCATAAACGGATCTGACGCAACATTTAATCCTACGTGCTTCATTACAGCTACTGACCTTGCATTTGACATAGACCCACCATAGGCAACCTCAAACCCAACTTTTTCATTGATACTCCACTCAATGTTTAAATGTGGGTAATAAGGTTTCATCTTTGCAAGGGTATCCAAGATTTCTGATGATGGTGTACCTGGGTAACCCGCCCCAATTACAACACCAGCTTCAAGTATCCCTCGAGCAATAGCTTCATTTCCTTGCATTATTACACGCTTGCCAGGAATTTCTTCAGCAAAATAAGGCATACTCATAATAATTCCCTCCTAATAGATTTTCCTTTTTCAATACCCAATTGAAATGCAATTCGGTTTACTTCTTGAGACTTTTTGGGAATAAAACGTAAAATTGAATGTTGAAGTGAATCCTCCTTAATTGGTAATTTATCCGAACCCAAAAGAATACCTAACATAACAACATTTAATGCCTTAAATGTCCCAGCTTTTAATGCCAATTTGTCTGCATCAAAAAAATATATATTATTATGTAAATTTTTTAATTGTTGACACAGATTTTCGTTAGAAGGATATTTAAAACCCATCTGGTTAACCATAGGAGGTATAATGATTTTATTATTTATGAAGAAATATGTATTTGGTCCAGAAAAGTTAAAGACTCGAAGTGCTTCGCTAATTTCGAATGCTAAAATAATATCAACATGTCCCTTTGGAATTAAAGGACTGGCAACCTCAGGCCCAAACCTAAGATAAGCACTTACAGAACCACCACGTTGAGCCATTCCATGTGTTTCAGCCGTTCGAACTTGGTAGCCATCCATTAAGGCTGCCCAAGCAAGAATTTGTGTGGTTCTAATGATACCTTGACCACCTACTCCAACATTAAGCACACTAAATCTTTTTTTTTCCATAGTCCAATTCTGTGGGACTTTCTTTATTTGAATAACCAATTCAATTCACTTTTTTTTCTAATTTTTCAATAAGTAAATTTTTTTTATTCTAAACTCAAAAAATGAGGACCTCAAAATAATTTCCACTTAAAATATATTCATATATTCTTTATTTATAATATTACTAAAAGATATGTGGGATTAAAGTGGGCATTTTTTAGATTTTAACATGTCATGAGAAATAGAAAGCCTTTGTTAAAACTTAAAAAATTTATTTTTTTTTTAAAAAAAGGAATTATAATATTTCTTTTGTATGTCCTGTAATTCTATCGATTTTAAAATAACGATATTTTATATTATTTTTAGGCAATGAATCAAGTTTATCTATTTTGTCAGTAATATAATCTGGGAAGAGATATTTTGATAACTGAGAAAGTGTTTCTTTAGTTTCAATACAATTCAGCAATTTCAAATTTTCACAGGAATAGAAAATCTCGGAAATTAAGTCAAAATTGATATCTTCTTCAAATTTTAAAAATGATAAATTTCTATATATCTTTTGTATTATGTTTTCTATAAAATTTGTATTTTCGAATGTTTTTAATGAATTTCTCATATAATGTATAAAAAGAGTATAATACGTTGCCTCTGAAGATATAGATCCATCAGGAAATTGTTTTACTCCATTATTATTTATTCTTTCTTTTATAACTGCTAAGATTTTTTCGATATTTTTTATTTCTAATTTTTCTGGTAATTCTAATAAAGAATATATTTTTAAAATAACAGCAAGCTTACTGGTTTCCATTAATTTTAAATTATCAATATCATAAAACTCCTCTTCTTCTTCTTTAATCAATTTCTGAACATAACTTGGCTCTATATGATCATATACAATTTCACATGCTTTTAAAAAATAATATACTTGATCAGTTTCTTCTATAAGTGGAGTATAAGTTTCTTCAATAATAGAATTATAAATATTATCTAAAAATTTTTGAATTTTTTGTTGATCTAAATCAATATTCAATTCATTTGCTAAGAAGATTCCACAATAGTAAATCTCTGGATTAGTTAAAGATACAATTGGTGTCCCAATTAACCAATTATCCATATTATCTTTTATAAATGTTATAATATGAGAGAAATTAAAATTATTTTGAAGTTTGAAGAAATCAATAATACGATATATTAAATAATTTAGTTGTAATTTAACTTCTAAATTATCAACGTCTTCTAAACGTTCAATATTTATCTTATTTTCACAGAATTTTCCACATACTTTATCCTTCAATCTAATGTATTTTTGAAAATTCTCAAATTTATCAGATTCGTGTAAATCTTCCTTAAGCTTATTTAATTTAATAATTAAATCTAAGTGAAGTAGATTCAATTCTTTTAAATTTAAAATAATAGAAGTATCGACAATACCCCCAATATAAAAAATGAATATTTCAAAAAAAATTTCATTTATAATAGGAATAATTTTAAGCTTAAATAAATCCATTGAAGTATTGATATTTTCTTTGTATTTTGATTCAAAATATAATTCTTGAATTTTTCCACTGAGATATTGGGGATCAATCCCCAGTTTAATTAAATCATTAGTTAAAACATTTAAAATGTCAGCAGAGATATGTAAAATCTCAATTTCTTTTAAAATATTTTCAGATAATAAATTAGAAATTGATCTTTGTAAATAAGTATCAATACCGTCAAAAAATGCTTTAAATTGTTCAAAAAATGACAAATCTAAAATTCTAAATAAGCCTTGATAAAGCATTTTAATACAGAACAATAAACCCTTTTTAATATATCAAATAATCTAAAAATTAAATATTTTATCTTTTTTATTTAAAGAATTTACAGATTATAATTAGTTTAATGGAACAAGTTAATAGTAATATTATGAAATAAAAAAAGTTAAATTTGACAATTTATATTTACTTACCCAAATAATATGAATTAAATTAAAAATGGATGTCAAACTTGAAAGGAAAACATAAATTTTTTTTGTTACTTTTGCTATTCCAATTTTTTTTAATAGCAATAGTTTTTTTTACGGTTAATAGTCTTATAACTTTTGTTAGTGCCCAAGCTGAAGCGAGCTCCTTTGATTATTATAATGCAGCAACTGCTACAGCCTTAGCTTTCTCAGCAGCAATTTCATTAGCAGCTTCTGTTATAGGAAGTGCAATGGCTTTAAAAACCGTTGGTACCGCAGCAATTTCAGCTTTAACGGAGCGAGAAGAAGTTTTTTTTAAATCATTTTTAGTTGTTGCTCTATGTGAAGCTTTGGCAGTATATGGTTTAATTATTGCTATACTTTTATGGACAAAAATTCCTGCACCACTAGGATAAAAAAGCTCATTTTTTATTTAAATTTTTTAAAAATTTTAAAGAGGCGACAAATCAACGAGCGTTATTGTACCTTCTTATGCTTACTCTTATATAAAAATGAGTCTTTTAAAACAATTAATTATTGACGATACATCTCTGCAGAGATTAGAAGAAATCAATAATATTGAAGAATTTATTGAATTTATTAGTCCATATTACCCTAATTTAAATATCAAAGAATATACAATCGAAGAAATTGAGCAGGCTCTCTACCATATTTATTTTAAATTAATTGGAAAAATTATGCAATATTCACCGCCAAATATGAGGAATATTTTAAGAGATTATTTATTGAAATATGAGATAATGAATATTAAGCAAATTATTCTTGGTTCAATTTTAGGCTTGAGTATTGAAGAAAAATCAAAAAATGTTAATTATTTAATTGAAGAATATTTAGAAAATACGCATTTTATTGAAGATTTAATTAAAATTTCATCCTTAGATGAGATTCAGTTATTTATGAAACAGACTAGATATTATAAAGCCGTTAGAGAAGGTATTCTTTACTTTAAGAAAAATAATGAAATATTTGTCTTAGAATCTTTCTTGGATCAATTATACTATAAAAATTTAATTAAAAAGAAAAATACTTTCAATAAAAAAGAAAATGTAATGATTAATTTATTTGTGGATTATATATCCGAGATATACAACTTAAATATAATATATCGGGGAATTAAAAATAAAATTGATAAAAAATTATTAACCCAATTTCTTGTAAATAATTATTTATTTTTAAACGCTTATAATATTAATTATTTATTACATCTTGATGATGTAAATGATTTTATTTCAGTAATTTATAATTATTTTAAAAAAAATGAGGAAATAAATCCTTTTTTTAGGACATTTGGTCTTAATGAAAAGCATATTTTATTATCACTCGAAAAATTATTTCAAAAATATTATTTTAAAAAATTTCAAGTAAAGATTGATGATATCGATTTTTTAACAATATACAAAATCTTAGAATTGGTAATAAAAAAAGAAAATGAAATACGATTTATTATTATACCAAAAGTAGTTAAAATCACTCATGAAAAATTTAGAAATTTAAAATCGAATAAAATATAATATATAATTCTAAAAAGTTAAAAAAGATTCTTTAAAACTATGGAGCTATTTAAATGGGTAAAGGATATTGAACATGTTTATGAAGATTTAATTGAAAAAACTAAGGAAGAGAATTTCGCTGAAATTCAGAATTTAAAAAATCAACAAGAGAATCTTATAGAAAAAACTTTAGCAGAAAATCAAAAATTTATGAGTTTAGCTTTAAAAAGTTTATCTGAAGAGGTTGATAATGAAATTAAAATATTAGAGCAGAATTTAGATGTTGCAATTAAGAATATTGAAATAAATTATCAAAAGAATCTTAAAAATTTACATAAATTAATCATTGAAAAATTGAGGTTTGATTTTAGTGCCTGATAATCAAAAAGTACATGTTATTGGAAATGAAGATATTGTATTAATGTTTAGTCTTTTGGGGATAGACGGAACTGTTATTAAAAATAATGAGAATTTTCTAGAAGTATTTAATCTTTTACAAAATAAATCAGAAATTGGAATGATTATTATCACAATAAATTTATCAACAGAAATTTTTGATTTTTTAATAGATTTCAAGTTAGATAATAGAAAGCCACTTATACATTTACTGCCAGATATATTTCAAGAGAATTTTGAAAAGAATGATGTATTTCTAAATAAAATTTATGATTCTATAGGTGATACTATATTTTAAAAAAAAGAGTTAAAAGTTCTGAATTAAAAGAATTAAAAGAACGATTTGGCAAATTAGGATTATTTTTAATTGAACAATCTCGAGAAGAGATCAAAAAAATTAATGAACAATTCTTGTTTCAAAAAGCAGATATTGAAAACAAGTATAGAGAAAAAAATATTGAAAATTCTCTTAAAACAAGAAATCATTTTTTTGAAGAGTATAACCAATATTTAAATAATTCTTTATCTACGACTCTTCTAAAAATAAAAGAGAGATTTTTGAATCTAAAAAATGGACTAGTTAAAGAATTAACGAATGACTTGTATCAATTAATAAAAGAGAAAATAAATACAAATTATGATAATTATATAAAATTTTTACTAGAGACCATTAAAAAGAATACATATAATTTAGATAAATATAAAATAATAACTATTTTATTTAATTCTAAAGATTATAATTATTTTAGTAAAAATTTAGATAAAATCCAAAACTTATTCAATAATTCAGTTGAAATTAAAAAAAATAACACTGAAATTATCGGTGGATTTAAGATTTTATTGAGTGAAGGAAGACTAAATTATGATTATTCATTTAGTAATTTAATTGACAAAAATTCAATTTTTATTCAAATAGAATTTTCTAAAATTGTTTCTGATTCAGAGATTAAAGAAATAGGGTATAAATTTGAGAATTTTATTCAGAATCAGAAATTAGGAATAAAGGAGTATTTAAAACAATATGATCGAATCTAATAATGGATATATATCTGCAATTAATGGTTCTTTAATTGAAATAAAAGGATTCGAAAATCAAATAAGACTTCATGATTTAATTAAAATTTCTGAACAAAACATTTTAGGCGAAGTCATTCAAATATATTCTGAATATGTAGTTGCTCAATGTTTCGAAAGTACAATAAATTTAAAATTAAAAGAAGAAGTTATTGATATTCATGAACCTTTATCTATGGAGTTAGGTCCGGGCTTATTAGCTAATATTTTTGATGGAATTCAAAGACCATTACAACAAGCTTTTAACAAATTCAAAGATGGAGGATTACAGAAAGGTCTTAAATTTCCATCCTTATCAAGAACAAAAAAATGGCATTTTGTGCCATTAAAAAAATTAAATGACGATGTAAATAGTGGAGATATAATTGGAACAGTACAAGAAACTCCTTTAATAGAACATAGAATAATGGTGCCTCCCAATGTTTCTGGAAAATTATCTTTTATCTCAGAGGAGGGTGATTATACAATCATTGATGGCATATATAAATTGAAAAAAGATGGTAAAGAGAAAACTTATAATATGCTTCAAAAATGGCCGATCACCAAAAGCAGACCTTATAACAGAAGAATAAATCCTTATGAACCTCTGATTACGGGGATACGTGTTATAGATTTATTATTTCCTGTGGCAAAAGGAGGTTCTGTTGCTATTCCAGGTGGGTTTGGAACGGGTAAAACTGTAATCCAACAATCAATAGCTAAATGGTGCAATGCTGATATAATTATTTTCGTAGGTTGTGGAGAAAGAGGGAATGAAATTGCCGATGTATTGAAACAATTTACCGAACTAATAGATTCTAAAAGTGGACGACCTCTTCTAGAACGAATAATACTTTTTGCAAATACTTCAAATATGCCTGTTTCAGCACGAGAAGCCAGTATTTTCTCAGGAGTTACAATAGCAGAATATTATAGAGATATGGGATATAATGTTGCAGTTTTAGCTGATAGTACCTCAAGATGGGCAGAATCATTAAGAGAAATTTCGGGCTTATTGGAGGAAATGCCTGCAGAAGAGGGTTATCCTGCTTATTTACCATCAAAACTTTCCAGTTTTTATGAGCGAGCAGGTGTTGTTCAAGCTTTAGGAAAAGATAATTTAGGAAATGAAATAACTGGCTCTTTAACAATAATTGGATCAGTATCGCCTCCAGGTGGAGATTTTAGTGAACCAGTTACAGCAACTACCAAACATTTTGTTCAAGCATTTTGGGCATTAGATGCTAGCTTAGCCTATTCAAAGCATTATCCGGCAATAAATTGGTTAAATTCATATTCTAATTATCCCGAATATATTTCAAATTGGTGGTACGAAAGAGATATTAATTGGTCAGAAGTAGATATTGATTGGTATGAATGTCGAAAACAAATAAATGAAATTTTATCAAAGGAAAATGATTTAAAATATATTACGCAATTAATAGGAGAAGAAAATTTACCAGAAGACCAACAGCTAGTTCTATTTATTGCAAAAATAATTAGAAATGGTTTTTTAATTCAGAATGCATTTGATGATATAGACAATTATACTGACGTAAGAAAATTATTGGGATTTATTAAAATAATTATTTTATTATACAAGGAGAGTATGGAACTTTTGGATCAAGGTTTTATAATTGAAGATTGCAGAGCTCTTAGAGAAATAAACGATATTTTAAGAATTGGTCTCTCTATACCTAATAAAGACTTTAACCAAATTGAAAAATTAAAAGAGATATTACTAAATAGAATAGAATATATGAAATTAACACGTGGAGTTCCAAGTAAAAAATGAGTATATCATATAAAAAGATAAAACAAATAGTAGGACCCCTTTTATTCTTACAGAACGAACACGATGTTAAATATGGGGAAATAGTGAAAATTCGAACAGATGATAGTAAAGAGCGTACTGGTCAAGTCGTTAAAATTAGTGAAAATTTAATTGTTATTGAAGTCTTTGAAGAGACAAGTGGATTATCTTCAGAAAATGCTGAAATTATTTTTACTGGTGATTCTTTCAGAATAAAAATATCTAAAGACATGATTGGACGAACATTTAATTCATTGGGAAAACCGATTGATATTAAAACAAAAAAGGAATTGGAATCTGATATTTTAGCAGATGTTGAGCGTGAAATTGATGGAATCCCTATTAATCCTTTTGCTAGAGAGTATCCTTCAGAAGTTATACAGACTGGAGTATCTGTAATAGATGGTTTATTTACATTAATAAGAGGTCAGAAACTTCCCATTTTTAGTGGACAAGGATTGCCACATAATAAGTTGGCAGCTCAAATCGTAACTCAAGCAAAAGTTTTAACAGGAGAACCATTTTTAATAATTTTTTGTGGGATTGGTATTATTCAAGATGATGCAATTTATTTTTTAAATCGCTTTCAAGAAAGTGGAAATATTCAAAACATTATCTCATTTATTAATTTTGCTGAAGATCCTATTATGGAAAGATTAATTATTCCAAGAGTTGCATTAACGACAGCAGAATATTTTGCTTTTGAAAAAGAGATGCAAGTTCTTGTCATTTTAATTGATATGACGAATTATGCCGAAGCTTTAAGAGAATTAAGTTCTGCTAAAGAAGAGATCCCGAGTAGAAAAGGCTATCCAGGGTATTTATATTCAGATTTTGCTTCCATTTATGAAAGAACAGGAAAAATAAAGGGTAAGAAGGGTTCAATTACACAAATCCCAATTTTGACAATGCCAAATGATGACATTACACATCCAATTCCTGATACTTCAGCATATATTACTGAAGGACAATTAGTTCTTAGTCGAAATTTGCATAAAAAAAATATATATCCTCCATTAGATGTATTAGCTTCTATATCACGACTTATGAAAGACGCTATTGGTAAAGAAAATACACGCGAAGATCATGCCGATATTAGCTCTCAATTATTAGCTTCTTACTCCAGTGCCCTTGAAGTAAAAGACCTTATTTCAATCGTAGGAGAAGAAGGGTTGAGCTTAAATCAAAAAGCTACATTAAGATTTGGAGATGATTTTGAGAAAAAATTCCTAAATCAAGGATTAGGTGAAAATCGCAATTTTTCAAAAACATTAACTCTTGCATGGGAGGTCTTATCTAATTTAGAAAAAAATCAATTATTTAGAATTCATAAGAAATTTATAGATAAATATTATCCAGAATTGGTGTGAATCATTAGTTTCAGAGAAATAAAGCCTACAAAAACAAATTTAATTAATTTGAAAAAAAAATTAATTTTTGCCATTAAAGGTGAAAATTTTTTAGAATATAAACGAGAACAACTGATTGTACAAATTAAACAGTTTTGGTCAGAATATAAATTATATAAAAATAAATTTTTAGATTTATACAAAAATGCGCTATATAAATTATATCAAACTTATAAAGAAATGGGAAAAATACAAGTTAATTTAATAAGTAAAATAAGTAGAATTCAACACAAACCATTAATTAAAATAAAATACAAAAAAAGTTTTGGAATAATTGTACCTGACATAAAATATAAAATAATACAAGAAGGGCATCTCCCTGCATATTCATTTGAACATACAAGTCACAATTGTGATGACTTGATAATTATTTTAAAAGAACTTTTTGAAACCATGATCCAATTTGCAGAAAGAGAAGATTTAATGTTAAAGGTTGCTTTGAATTTTAAAAAAATAAATCGTAGGATAAATGGTTTAAAAAAAAAGATAATACCTGAATTGGAATTAGATATTAAGAAAATCAATGCGATTTTGGAAGAAATTGAAAGAGAAAATTTCGTTAGATTAAAAAAAACAAAAGACTTGATTATCCAAAAATAAGAAAATATCTAGAGTTTGAGTCAAATGAAGAATAAAAATGAGATGAGTTTAGTAAAAGTAACTATAAATAACAATTATAAAGATAGTATCTTAAATCATCTTTCTAAAAAAAATATTATTTATATAAAACCAAAAGAAAAACCAAAAGTAAAAGAAAAATCAGAAGAAAACCCGCTATTAGAGAAAATCATTATATTAAGACAAAATATAGAAACATTATTTAGAAATCTTAAAATTAATAGATATGATTTTATTAATCTAGAATTTGATGAAAGCGAAAGAATTCCCTTTGAAGTAAAGGATTTACACGAATTAATAAATTTAACTCATGAAGAAATAAATTTTTACACTAATCGTTTTAATGAATTGGAAAGATATATTGCTAAAGCAAAAATTGAATTGGAAAATTTAAATATTATAAAAAGTAGCTATGAATTTTTAGATAATTTCAATTTAATGCGAGAGAGTCCAACTTATTTTAAACAATTGAAATTTAAAGTTTATACTACTTTCTCAAAAAATATAACTAATTTAAAAACTCTTTTTGAATTCTCTGAATTTCCAAATCTATATCAGACATATCAAATATCTGATGACAGAATAGTTTTTTATATTATATATCCTAAAGAAAGAGAAAATGAGTTAATAGAAAGAATTAATATTATCTATGCAGAAGAAGTACCAATTCTTAGAAGATATTTAACTTCTGAAGGAATTAACTTTAATAGAATTAATAGAGAAATTGATCTAATTGAAAATAATTTATCTAAATACCAAAAGGAATTAGAGAGGATAAGAGATGAGAATCTTCTAAAATTTGCAGCTATTGATGAAGTAGTTCAAAATTTAGAAAAATATAATTGGGCTGAACGACAATTTGAACAAATATCATCTGAACGTTTAAAAATAAAATTTTTTGTTCTTAAAAATAGAAAAAAAGAAGTAATAGATGAGATTCTAAAAAATTTTAAAGAAAAAACAATAGTTGATTCAATAAATATATCTAAAAAATATCCTGTTTTAGAAACAGATAAATTTGAAAACATTGTTGAGGAAAAAAAAGCTAAAGGAAAAAAAGAAATTAAAAAAGAAAAATCTGAAATTGAAAAAAAAGAAAATGATTTAAGAGCTCAAACTCCAACGATAATGAGAAATGTATTTTTTGTAAGGCCTTTCGAAACCATAACAAAAATGTATGGCACTCCTTCTTACTATGAAATTGACCCAACCCCCTTTATTGCGTTGACATTCCCCATTTTATTTGGTTTAATGTTTGGGGATATAGGGCATGGAATATGTTTAATAATTGCAGGATTAATTGGTACCATAAAATTTAGAGAAAAAAAAGGAAGTGATTTATATAATTTATGTTGGATTATTTTCTATTGCGGCTGGGGTTCTATTTTAGGAGGGGCATTATATGGAGAATTTTTTGGAATGCATGATGTAGAAATATTTGGATATATATTATTACATTTGGAGCCTATTACAATTCCAATTCTTAACATTACCCTTTATAATCCCTTGGATAATATTATGACTACCTTTAAATTTGCAGTATTAATTGGAGTTTTCCATATTAATTTGGGCTGGTTTATACAAGCATTAAATTATTGGAAGCAAGATCGCAAATATCTTGCTTTTTCAGATTCTTTCATTAAAATATCATTATTGACTGGAGGTACAATTTTAATTTTTGTATTTGGGTTTAAAATTGATATATGGTTTGAATACCCTTATCCGATTTTATTGCCATTGGTACCGGGGTTATTATTAATATCCTTAAAACCTCTCGGAAAAGTATTTCGTGTATCTTTTTTAAAAGAAGAATCATATGGAGGATTAATTGGTGAAGGTTCAATTGAAACATTTGAAACTTTATTATCTGTTATAAGTAATGCCGCGTCTTATATATGATTATTAGCCTTAGCATTGGCGCATATCTCTTTAATGCTTGCTATTAAAGCAATGGTTGATTTAATTGTAGGAGAAGGATTTTTAATTATAAGCCTCCAATTAGTTGGATTAATCTTTGGAAATATAGTAGTTATTTTACTAGAAGGGTTACTTGTCTTTTTAAACGCTTTGCGGCTTCATTTTTACGAATTCTTTTTTAAATTCTTTCAAGGATCGGGAACTGAATTTATTCCTTTCCATTTAAACAGTGAATATTCAATTATCAATTTTAAAATGGATATTGAAAGAGATGTAATCACTGTAGATATAGAAAGAGAGATTGAAACAAAGAAAACTTTAGAAAAAATAAATAAGGCTAAAAAATATATCTCAAAAAAATATTTATAGATTTAATCTTCACCCATTTAAGGAATATGATTGATCAAGATATAGAAAAAAAAAAATCTAAAAAAGGTATTATACTTAGACTATTTTTTTTAATTGTTAATTTATTAATAGTGTTTTTCTTGTATAATCTCTTAAATGAATTTGGCATAAATCCCTTTATAATTGGCTTAATACTTATTTTTGTATTTTTAGTATTTGCTGGACCTTTATTAAGTGGAAAAAGTAAATCTCTTTATTCAAGAATGTTTCCTGATAAAAAAAAGAAGGCAAGAGAAAAATTTCAAAGAAAACGAGAAGAATATGAAAAAAAAGATGAGATGAGACAATTTAAATTAAAACATATTAACCAAATTAATTTGGATTTTGAATATCGCAAGCCAATTATTCATAAATGTGAGTATTGTGGTATGATAATTACGCAATTTGCAAAAAAATGCCCTATCTGTGGTAAAAAGACAGATTATTATGAATGACAATATCCATAATATAAAGATATGTAAAAAAAATGACTGAATCTGAATATGGATACATTTCCGCAATTAATGGAACATTGATCGAAATAAAAGGATTAGAGGATAAAATACGACTTCATGATTTAATTAAAGTTTCTGAGCATAATATTTTAGGTGAAGTCATTCAAAAATTTTCTGACCATGTAGTTGCTCAATGTTTCGAAAGTACCATAAATTTAAAATTAAAGATAGAAGTTATCGACATTAATGAGCCTTTATCTATGGAGTTAGCTCCTGGTTTATTAGCAAAAGTTTTTGATGGAATTCAAAGGCCATTACAAAAAACTTTTAACAAATTCAAAGATGGAGGATTAAAAAGAGGCCTTAAATTTCCATCCTTATCAAGAACAAAAAAATGGCATTTTGTACCGTTAAAAAAATTCAATGACAGTGTAATTAGCGGAGATATAATTGGTTCAGTACAAGAAACTCATTTAATAGAACATAGAATAATGGTGCCCCCTAATATCTCTGGAATTTTGTCTTTTATAGCTGAGGAGGGTGAATATACGATCACTGATGAGATATATAAATTGAAAAAAGATAGTAAAGAGAAAACTTATAATATGCTTCAAAAATGGCCTATTACAAGGAACAGACCTTATAAAGAGAGAATAGATCCCTATGAACCACTGATTACTGGGATTCGTGTAATTGATTTACTATTTCCTGTGGCAAAAGGAGGTTCTGTCGCTATTCCAGGTGGGTTTGGAACTGGTAAAACTATAATTCAACAATCAATAGCCAAATGGTGCAATGCTGATATAATTATTTATATTGGTTGTGGAGAGCCAGGGAATGAAATTGCTGATATTTTAAAACAATTTACTGAATTAATCGATCCAAAAACCGGACAACAATTATTTGAACATATCATTCTTATTGCAAATACTTCAAATATGCCTGTTTCAGCACGAGAAGCCAGTCTTTTTTCAGGAGTTACAATAGCAGAATATTATAGAGATATGGGATATGATGTTGCAGTTTTAGCTGATAGCACTTCAAGATGGGCAGAATCTTTAAGAGAAATTTCGGGTTTATTAGAAGAAATGCCTGCAGAGGAGGGTTATCCTGCTTATTTACCATCAAAACTTTCCAGCTTTTATGAACGAGCAGGTGTTGTAAAAGTTTTAGGGAAAAGATATTTAGGAGATGAAATAACTGGTTCTTTAACAATAATTGGAACTATATCCCCTCCAGGTGGAGATTTTAGTGAACCAGTCACCGCAACTACTAAACGTGTTGTTCAAACGTTTTGGGCATTAGATGCTAAATTAGCTTACTTAAAGCACTACCCTGCTATAAATTGGCTAAATTCATATTCAAATTATCCAGAATATATCAAAAATTGGTGGAATCAGAATGATATTAATTGGTCAGAAATAGATATTGATTGGTATGAATGTCGAAAACAAGTAAATGAGATTTTATCTAAGGAAAATGATTTAAAATATATTACTCAATTATTAGGAGTAAAAAATTTACCTGAAGATCAACGACTAGATCTATTTATTGCAAAAATAATTAAAAATGGTTTTCTTAACCAGAGTGCATTTGATAAGATTGATAATTTTACTGATTTTAAAAAATTAATGGCATATATTAAGATTATTCTTTTATTATATAAGGAGGGAAAAGATCTTATAGAACAAGGTTTTATAATTGAAGAAAAAATTGAAGAAGAGATCGTAAATGATATTTTAAGAATTGGTCATTCTATTTCTAATGAAGATATTTACCAAATTGAAAAAATAAAAAATAAATTACTTAAAATTACAAAACTTTAATATTAATCTCTCTAATTCTTAAAAAAAAATAAACGTAATTGATAAAAAGTTATAATCTAAAGTGTTAATTGACACAATTTAGCTCTGGAAATTTTAATATTTTTTTTAATAAGAAATAAAAATTTAATTTATTGAATTTTATAATAAATAACCTTTTATTTTAAATTTTTAATGGAAAAATCACTTCAGAAAATGTGATAAATGGTAATAATAGAATGGAATATTTTGGATTTACTGGAAAACTTTTGAAGATAAATTTAACGGATAAATCAATATCTGAAGAAAAATTAAATCAAAATTACTCTCAAAATTTTTTAGGTGGTGCTGGATATGCTTGTCGGTATTTATTTGAGTTAATTGACAAAGAGATGGATCCCTTATCTTCTAGAAATATAATAATTATTATGAATGGACCGTTAAGCGGAACAGCAGCTCCCTCGTCCGGAAGGTTTGTGATCTGTTCAAAATCACCTTATACTAATTTATGGAGTGAATCAAATTGTGGTGGGTTTTTTGGACCGGAATTAAAAAAAGCTGGTTATGATGGGATAGTCATCTCAGGAAAATCAGAACGTCCTGTTTATATAAAATTATTTAAAAATAATGCCGAAATTTGTGATGCTTCACATATTTGGAGTAAAGGTATAATTGAATCTAATAAAATACTCAAAAAGGTATTTGATAACTCAAAAGCAAGAGTTCTATGTATAGGGCAGGCAGGAGAAAATTTAGTTAAATATGCTATAGTAGCTGCTGAAGGTAGAGCAGCGGGACGAACAGGTTTGGGGGCAGTTTTTGGTTCTAAAAAATTAAAAGGGATAGCCGTTAAGGGAAACAATTGGAAGCCAAAAATAGCAAGACCTTCTGAATTCAAAGAAGTTGTAAAAAAAATAGGAAAATATATCACAAATTCTAATTTTACTAAAGCTTTTAGAGAATACGGCACAAGTATAGGAATAATGTCCGCTTATTCATTAGGAGATTTACCAATAAAATATTTTTCACAAGGCAAATGGAGTGAAATAGATAAGATTTCAGGGCAAACCCTTAGACAAGAATATTTAATAAAAAATAGATCATGTTGGAATTGTATTGTAGGATGTGGAAGAGTAGTAGCTATCAATAATAACGAATATTCTCTGCCAGAACATGAAGGTCCTGAATATGAAACGATTGCAGGATTTGGTTCAATGATTTTAAATAGCAATCTACCGTCTATAATAAAAGCAAATTATATGTGCAATGATTATGGAATTGATACGATAAGTTCTAGTGGGACAATTGCATTACTTTATTACTTATATAATCAAAAAAAGATTAAAAAAGAAGATATTGATAATTTAAACCTACAATGGGGTAATTCGGATTCTCTTTTAAGACTAATTGAAAAAATAGCGTTTAGAGAGGGAATTGGAGATCTTCTTGCTGATGGTTCTAACGCTGTAGGAGAAAGATTTAATATATCTAGAGATGAAATAGTGACTGTAAATAATTTAGAAGTTCCATACCATGATATGCGGAATTGTTATGGAATGTCATTAACTTATGGATTTAGCCCAAGAGGCGCCTGTCATATGACAGGAGACATTTATAAAATTGAAAGAAAAGGAAATGAAATAGATTTTTCATCGGTTGGAATTAATAAAATTGACATGGATCAAAACAACAAAAAAATGGCTGAAGCATGTGCTAAATTACAGGATTATCGTGCTTTCTATTCCAGTTTAATAATATGTAATCTTATAAATCCACCACCTTCATATTTTGTAGAATTTTTAAATAGTTTGGTTGGAATTGACCTTGATTTAGAAAAAATTCAACTACTTGGAGAAAGAATCTTTACAATTAAAAGGCTATTCAATATTAGAATGGGTTTAGATTCAAGAAATGATTATGTTCCTAAAATCTTACGCACACCAGTTAAGGAAGGAGCGTCAATGGGTAAAGCACCAGATTTTGATAAATTGAAAAACTATTATTATGAAGTTCGCAATTGGGATCCTAAAATAGGAATACCAAATAGTGAAAAAATAATGGAATTAGGATTATTGGATTTAAGGATTTAAATAATTTAATTTAAATAAATAATCCAAATGTTTTATTTCCTTTTTTTAACTTCTTTTTCTCTAAGAACTCGTCTTAAAATTTTTCCAATAGCGCTTTTTGGTAAAGACCGAACGAATTTCACTTTTCTAGGATATTTATAGGCTGCCATATTTTCTTTAGTCCAGTCGATAATCTCTTGTTCGGTGATTTTACCTTTGTATTCATTTTTAAGAATGATATGTGCCATTATGTCTTCACCTTTGATAGGGTCTTTTACGCCTATTACAGCACATTCTTGAACTGCTGGATGTTCATATAAAATCTCCTCAATTTCTCTTGGATATACAGAGTGTCCTTTGTATTTTATTAAATCTTTTACTCTATCAATTAGGAAAATATATCCCTCTTCATCGAGTCTTGCAAAATCACCAGTTCTCAGCCATCTATAACCACCCACCTCAAAAAATACTTTCTTATTTTCTTCAGGTCTATTATGATAACCAATCATAACTTGAGGGCCTGATACAACTAATTCTCCCTCATCTCCAATCGGTAAAAATTCTAACTTCTCGTTAATAATCCCCACCAAAGTGCTGGCAACTGCATGACCGCAGCTACCTAATTTTTTCTTTGCCCAAGGAGGAGAAGTAGTCACATCTGGACTCGTTTCACTAAGTCCATATCCTTCACCTATGGCGAATCCAGTTCTTCTTTCCCATTCTTTGGCAATCTCAATTGGTAATGGCGCTGCACCCACATTAACATATTTCAAGCAAGAAAAATCTACATTTTCACTTAGAGGTGAATTTAAAAGATTTATAAACATAGTTGGCACACCGAGCATCGTATTTGGTTTATATTTCTTCATTATTTCAAAGATTTGACCGAGATCAAATGTTGCTAAGACGATTCCTTTTGCTCCAATTAAAGGACCAACTGCTAACTCACAGGTTTGTCCGTAGATATGATACCAAGGGAGCACAGAGATTGATTGAATATCTTCCTTAAGATATTTCTCTTTCATATAATCAGAGATTTGCTTGATTTGCAAAATATTTGCTATGATATTATAATGAGATAAACAAGCACCTTTTGGTAATCCAGTTGTGCCTCCAGTATATTGAATTACAGCGATGTCTTCCTTGGGATTAATCTCAATTTCAAAAGATTGAATGGGTTCAGGATTTTGATCCATTAAAGTATTAAAATGAACAATTTTATTAGTTTCTGGTTCTTTTGGAGTTTGACCTTCAATATTGATGAGAATTACTTTTTCTAGCGGTAGCTCATCTTTAACTTTATTATATTGTTGGAAAAATCTGTCAAGTATAATCAAAATTTTAGCTCCAGAATCTTTTATTTGATAGGACATTTCTCTCGCAACAAACAATGGACTGATAGCAGTCAAGGTTGCTCCAATTGATAATATGGAAAAATAGCTAATGCTGAAATGCGGGCAATTTGGTAACCATAAAGCTACAATATCTCCTTTTTTAACGCCTAATTTTAACAGTGCACCAGCAAATCTTCTTGTTAAGTTATCGAGCTCTATAAAGGTATATTCCTTTCCATAGAAAACCATGGAAATTTTATCACCGTATTCTAAACCTTTTTGAAATATATCACCTAAGGATATATCTTCAGATATATCAATTTCTAAGGTGATTCCAGGAGGTAAATAATCCTTCCAATAACGGTTTTTAATGTAATCTGGGAGCTCCATTAGTATTTACTCTTTATCGTAACTTTTAGATTTTGAAATATTTTATAATTACTATTATTGACTTTAGATAAGGTTTTAATAATATTAGGTGTCTCCTTTTGTATATTTATAATTAATTGAAATTTGTAATAACCATTAAGGACATAATAAATATTGGGAAAAAAAAGAAATTAAAGTTGATGGATTCAGAAATTTAAAAGATTAAAACATTTTTCCAAAGAAACTATTTATATCAAATAGAAACTCATATTGTTTATTGCACTCAACACAAACATACTGTAATTCATCATAGTATCGATCTTCATTATTCAATAATAATTGGTGAATGAATTTTAATTGCCCTCCACATTCACACTTATGTTTCCTTGTAATTTCATACTCCTTGGCAACTGAAGATACTTTTAATGTATTTGAAAAATCTCGTACCATCCCTTAAGTTAAACCTCTTTTGTCAATCACTTATAAATTTATTATTTTTTTACGTTATTTAAGGAAGTTTTTAAGACACTCTCGAATTTTTCACATGCAAAATCGGCGTCTTCTTCGGTAATATTCAATGGAGGTTTAATTTTTATAACATTTCGCATCAATATTTGTCCAGTACCAGAAAAGATTGGCATACTTGGTCCTAAAAAGATTTGTTGTTTGGGTCCTTCTAAAACCATTTCTTCTAATAATTCCGTAAAAGGTTCTCTGGATTTTTGATTCTTAACTAATTCAATTCCAATGAATAAGCCGGGACCGCGAATATCACCTATAACTTCATATTTTTCTTGAAGTTCAAATAATCTTTTTGTAATTTGCTTTCCTCTGGCTTCACAATTTTCTCCAAATTTTTCCTTTTCAATCACTTTAATGGAAGCGAGACCTGCTGTTAAGCTAATCGGGGTAGAACTGAAAGTAGTGTGTTCCTCAGTTGGAGTGTATCGCTTTTTAATTTTTGGTGATACAATCAATGCTCCTAAGGGAAAACCTCCTCCAATTGCTTTTGTAAACATCATCATATCAGGAGAAACATCAATTCCTAGTTCTTTTTCATATTTTTCAGTTAATGTAAAATATTTCCCTGTTCTCCAAACAGCAGTTTGACATTCATCATATATTGTAAAAATTTTTTCACGCTCACAGATATCTTTCAATTTTTTAAGAAATTCTGGAGGAAAAGGAATATGACCTCCCGCTGCTTGAAATGGTTCAAGTATAACTCCTATGAGCCTTTTAGGGGTCATTCCCATTAAATATTTCTCAATTAAGTCAAAGCACTCTAAATTACATTGGGGATCTCTTTTGCCATATAATCCGTTTTTATATTTCCACAAACATCGATAACAATAAGGTTGGGGAACTCTAGTGAAATGTTCAGTGCCAAACGGAGAGAATCTTGATACTGCATGAAACGGTTGGGAAGCACCTGTCGTTACTAGACTAGTACCATGATAACCATGAAAAAATGTTAAGAAATGATCTGCACCTCTCCCAGCAATTATTGCCAGTTTTATTGCAGACTCAAGAGCCAGTCCTCCACCTTGATTATTTATTACCACTCTCCCACCATTTAACTTCCCTGGTGCTAGTTCAGCTAGTTTATTGCAAAATTTTGCACGAGCTGGCGTTAAACAACCTGATCTTACGTGAGTTAATCTTTTCATCTGTTCATATACAGCATAATTAACATCCGGATGTGCAAATCCTAAGGCAAGAGTCCAATTCATTGATGTACAATCAAAAATCTCTTCTCTTTCACCAGTTTTATTATCTTTTACAATAACCCAGGGTGAGCCAGGCTCTTTCGCTTCGATTATTGTTTTAAGCTCAACAAAATTATTTAAAGAATGTTTATCAAAATTCTCTATTTCTTCTAAGGAAATATCAGATGAGATTCGTTCTAATTCTTCCTTATCAATATATTTTGGATTAATATCTACCATTTTTATTCGAACTTTAAAATTTATTTTTATAGATTGTTATTTAGATTATACTGTAACTTTGAATTTGAATTTCTGGAATTTTCTTAAAATGCTTTTCATTTCGAGTTATGATTATTTTAAAATTATTTACTATTCCAATTGAAGCAATCATTATATCATTAAGCTCAACAATTTCTCCTCTTTTTTCTAAGTAATCTAAGATTTCAGCAGCCTTAATAGCGGCCTTATAATCAAAATCATGTATCTCAAAATATTTAGTTAAATCTTTAATTTCTTTTTCTCTTTTTTTTAAATTAAAAGTTGGTACTTTACGTTTTAATTTATATATTCCATGAAATAATTCAAATATTGTAATTGGAGTGATTAAAACCTTTTCATTTAGAATTTTAGTTAAATTTCCATCAAGTACAATCTTTTTCTTAAAAAAATCTATCAAAAAAGTAGTATCTACACAATACATAATTTTTTTCTAAGTTAGATTTTGATTGATTCTAGAACGAAGGTCTTTTATAGCGTCTGTTATTATATCCCATTCTTCATCTGAAAATTTACTCCAAATACCATAAAAATCAAAAATAGGGTTATTAATCTCAATATCCTCAGAATATAGAACATATTGAGAGGGACTCTCTCTTTTTATTGTAAATAATTCTTTTTTCTTTTTAAGGTGGTTCCAAACAATAAACTTTTTTTCTTCATTTAATTTAAGATTAGCTTCGAATGAAATTTCGCTGGAGCTCTTTACTTGTTTTTCAATCACTTTTCTCACTTTTTATCTCGAGCACTTGAAATATTTTAATTTTCCCGTTTTCTTTACAAATGCTGAATCTTTGTTTTTGATCTAGTAAAGAATTCATAATTATACAAGTCCCTTCGGGAATTTTATCTGGATCTATAGTTAATATCTTTTTCTTATTATTTTCCATATTCTTTTCTTTTTTTTATGTTTCTTAAAATTATATTAAATTTAAAAATTTAAATTTATTCTCTTCACAATCTATTTCTTGTTATATTAATTTTTAGATTATATAACAGTCTCAATCAGCTCGAACTAACCTAATTTTTTTAAAATTTAATCTATTTATAAAATTAATAATCTAGTAAGATATTTTAAAATAATAAAACTATACATTAAGTGATTTATGGCGGATTATTTTTTAGGATTGGATTGTTCAACACAAAGTCTCACGGGAATCATTATAAATTTTAAAAGTAAGAAAACGGTTATTTTAAGGTCACTCCCGTTTAGTGAATATTTACCTCATTATGATACAAACCATGGAATTATAAAATTTAAGGATGAAAAGGTTGTTCATTCATATCCGCTTATGTGGGTTGAAGCTTTAGACTTGATTTTTTCTAAATTTAAAGAAGCAGAAATTGATTTGAGCTTGATAAAAGCAATTTCAGGAAGTGGACAACAACATGGTACCGTATATTTAAATGAAAAATTTTGCAAAGCGCTTAAAAATCTTAATTCCAGCAAGAATCTAAAGGAACAACTGGGAAATATATTTTCTAGGGAAACTGCACCTATTTGGATGGATTCCAGTACTTCAAGACAATGCGAAGAGATTAGGAAATCACTTGGAGGTAAAAAAAATACTATTGAATTAACTGGTTCAGATACATTTGAACGTTTCTCTGGACCCCAAATAAAAAAATTTTATCAAGAAAATCTGGAAGATTATGAAAAAACAAAAATAATCCACCTTGTAAGTTCCTTTATGGCTTCAATTTTATTAGGTGATAATGCTCCGATTGACCATGGAGATGGAGCGGGCATGAATTTAATGGATATAAAAAAAAAAATTTGGAGTGACAAAGCATTAGATGCAACAGC
>JAHLWE010000477.1 GCA_019058135.1 Promethearchaeota archaeon
TAGATTATATAAAAAATTAAACTATTTAAAAATTCTGAACTATATTTTTTTTCTAAATTAATAGTCCAAAAAAACACTTATAAAAAATCTGTTAAAAATAGACGAATAAACAATTAATATAGATGCATCATAATTAAAAATTTCAAATATTTAAAAAGTTAATTTAAAAATATCCTTTTTAATATCTTATAATTGTTATAATCTAAAAGAATTCTAATACTAATTTTACAAAATGAAAAATGTGTGTTATTATAATACAAACACTTGTTCGTAATTTATAAAATAATGAGAGATTTAAATTGAATAATAAAAATTTATGCCTTATTTGCAAAAGGAAAATTAATATTCCTTTAAAAGAGCATTTTAAAATATCACATAAAAAAGATGAGTTGCAAATTGCTGTTATACAGGAAAAAATTAAAGGGTTGTCTGATATAGAAATAGGACAAAAGTATGGAGTATCTTTTAATTTCATAGAAAAAACTGTATTAGAATTTAAAGGAATAAACATAAGTAGAATTAGTAAGAGAAAGAAAATAAATTCTCTATACCCTAAAAAATTTCAAGAAGAGCAAACCACTGTATGGAGCTTTAAACAAAGAGGTAATTGGGCAACACACTCTGGGGTTTATAGGGGAAATTGGTCACCATATATACCTAGGAATGTAATTATTAAATACTCTAAAGAAGGTGAAACTGTTCTTGATTATTTTTGTGGAGCAGGAACAACTGCAGTTGAGGCTAAATTACTTGGTAGAAAATGTATTGCATTAGATATTAATAATATTGCTATAGAATTAGCTAAAAAGAATGTTGATTTTGAAATACCTATAAATTATCAATTATTTCCAAACAATAACAAACCTCATGAAATTTATGAACCTAAACTTCATGTTGGTGATGCAAGGAATTTATCTTTTCTAAAAGATTCTTCCATAGACCTAATTTGTGCTCATCCACCCTATGCAAACATTATTCACTATACTAATGGTAAAGATGGCGATCTCTCGTATCTTAATATCAATGATTTTCTAAATGAAATGTCAATTGTAGCAAAAGAGAGTTTCAGAGTTCTAAAACCAGGAAGACAATGTGCAATTTTAATAGGTGATACTAGAAAAAAAAGACATATAATCCCAATTGGGTTTAAATTGATAAATGTTTTTTTAAATGAAGGTTTCAAACTTAAAGAATTGGTAATAAAACGTCAACATAATTGTAAAACAACTGGTTTCTGGTATACAAATAGCATAAAATATAATTTCTTATTAATGGCACATGAATATTTACCCATTTTCGAGAAACCTAAATCACTCATACCTTTAAGCATAAAAGAAAAGGTTACTAACTATGGTTATATTGTTCCTACATTAAAAAAACCTTCCTTAAAGAAAAAATTAAAAGAATTTGAAACTGCTACTGTATGGATACTGCCGGAAAAAAATTTTGAAAAACAGTTAAATAAAAATGTAGTAGATAGATATGCAAAAGGTAAAAGTTATTCAACAATCTTTTTGATTTCTAATTCAAAAAATAAAGCTATAAAAACTTTTAAGAATGGGCGAAAGGGGAAAAAAGAACTGATTTTTATAAAGTCATCATTTCCTGGTGATAACACCTCCTCTTTAAACATCAAATCATATTTACAGGGAATTAAAAAAATTGTAGATAGCAAACTTTCTACGATAAAAAAAGGTGGATTTTTTATAATACAAACAAGAGATATAAGAATAAATGGATATATAGAACCCCTTGCCAAAAAAATACTGGATTCTATCTCTCCAGATAGATTATGGCTAAAAGAAATAGTAATTATTACTAAAGAGAAACAACATGATAATATTAAATATTCAAGTGAAAATCTTAAAATAAACCATCAGTATTTACTAATCTACGAATTTAAATAATAAAGAACTTAAAAATTATTTCTCCAATATAAAATCATTTAAACAATTATTAAATTAATATCATATTATAAACACAATTGTTTAAAATTTTTACAAAAAACATAGTAAAATTAGATTTCAATAAAAATTTTAAAAATCAACAAGGGAGAAAAATGCCAAAATTAGGATTATTTATTACATTATATGATGAAGATACATTGAATCTTTATTTAGATAAAGGAATTTATGGTTTCCTTATGCCACCAATTTATAATAAAGTTAGTTCTAGAAGTAGACATTATCATGCATTAGCTGATTATGCATGTATTAGAGAAGGGGCACATGTTTTTTTCTTCCTAAAACGTAGAATAATATATGGGGGTCAAATAATAGGTTCAAAAGAAATCGGAGCTTTTTATTTAAATGGAAACTATAGTCCTTTAGCAAAAAAAGCAAATGCAAAATTATATTGGGATGAATCTAAAAGAAGAAAATATCAAGCAACAAGTAAAGAGGGAATTTTTATAGTTCCAAATGTTGGAGAAAGATGCCAACCTTATTTAATAAGGTTTGTTGACAAAATTGGAATTAAAGGCAACGTAATATTTTCAGATCAACTTTATTGGGAATTAGGTAAATTTCAATATCCACTTCCATCAAATAGTATCCGTGGAATGGGTTTTTGTACTTTAACACCAGGTGAGACAGAAATTGCCTTATCATTATTAAAAAATGAAGGAGACCTTTTATATCATAGTATTAGTTCTGAAACTATATCAATTAAAGGAGATCCTATCCCATTTGCTCCTAAACATTGTGTTAATAATATACAAGAAGCACTGACAAAGTCATTTTTTGTTAATGAAGCACACCTAGAAGCATCAGTTCTTGCTAATCCAAAGCTCCTACCAACTATACTGCAACCAAATATTGATGATGTAATTTGCAGACAAGTTCCAATGTCACCATTTAAGCCATATCAAATGGATAGGGCAAATATTTGTTATTATTCAAAGCCACTAATTAATAATGGTACTATTCCCAATACTATAATTGAATTAAAAATTAAAAAATTGAGAAAAAATGGAATAGAGCAAGTTATAAGGTATTTAAAATGGCTTTATATCATTTTAAAAGAAAAAGCATCTCAAATTAATATTTATCTATGCGGACCATCTTTTTCGATAACAATAGAAAATTTTATACCGGAAGAATATAAACATCAAATTAAATTAATTAAATTATTAGATTGATAAATATTATCAACTATTCATATCTAAAATCAAAAATAGAGTAGAAAATTATCGAGTGAAATTAATGGCATAATATAATTTACTTCTTTAACAATCTTGTAAATCTAAAATAAAATGAAAAACAGTTAAACTTAAAGTTGTAAATATACATTTTAATTGAAAATTAAATTTCTTAAAAAATGAATATAGCTAAAAAAATAAAATATATAAATAATTATTGGTCTCGTCTTATATGCGCAATATTTAATATTGCAGCTTTCACTTTTTCTAACAGAATATTTTTTGGTTCTCATTATTATAGAAATAATGAGAGGATTATTAAACATGAATTAAAACATGTTGAGCAGTTTTATACAATCAAATTTTTCCCAATTAAATATTTATGGGAATTAATAAAAAATGGTAGAAATAATAAATATGAAAAGGAAGCAATTTTAGCTGAAAAAGAAGTATAAAATTAGAAAATAATATTTTTATTTATTTATCAGTTTCAGATACAGTTTTTATATAATTTAATATGTTTTCTTTTGAAATGGAGTCTTTTTTACTTTCTATCTTATTTTTAATTTCTATTTTATTTGTTTTCAAAGTTTGATTACCTATTATTCCAATCATAGGTATCCCTATTAAATCTGCGTCATTGAA
>JAHLWE010000478.1 GCA_019058135.1 Promethearchaeota archaeon
ATCCAATTCTTTCAAGAGGGCGCAGGATATAGGTGTCGGATTTAACTACTTCCAATTGTTTTTCACCTTTATCGCTAAAAATAACCTTTTTAAAACCAGTTATTCGAGCATCCGCCCCTGCATCATCGGATTTGGAAGGAGTAGGAATTTGAATCTCTTTATCGATTTTTTTCAAAGGAATTTTCATAAATTCTAAACTCTAAACATAAAATTAAATCAATTACAATACATTAGGTATGATTATAATAATAAAAATAAAAAGAAATTCTATCAATCAATAAATAATTTTAAATTTATTATGTGACTTCCAAATTTTTTTAACAATAAATATAAATAATTTTGCAATAACACATTCGAAAAGAAAAAAGATAAGATTAAAGTTAAGTTCAAAATATTATAATTTAAATTTAATTTAACATCTATAAATGGAGAATTATCTATGATTGTTATTGATAGATACGATCCCAGAAAGGATAAAGAAGAAATTTTAGAAATTTTTGAGGATTTTATCGAAAACAAATCTTACTTCTTCTCATATAAGGAACGATTTGAATCAGAATTAAATAAAAGAGTTCTCGATCTTAAATATCGAAATTCAATAATTCTAGCAAGAGAAAATGGGAAAATTGTTGGTGCTGGGTTTGTTTCTACATACATCGATATATTGGGTAATGAAAATTGTCTAATTCATCAAGTAATGACAAAAAAAGAGGATTCTTACAAACGTAGCATAGAAGAGCGCATAATAAGAGAATTAATGAAATACGTAAAAACCACTTTAAAGATAAACAAAGCATACATTAAATGTCGCGACTCTGATAGTGCTTTAAGATCTTTATTATTAAAATTAGGTATCAAGAAATCTAAAGAAGTTTTATATGGAACAGAGTTATAATTAGTAAGATTATTAATAAAATTTAATATTTTTTATTTAATTTTTCTTAAACATATTTTTTAAATAAAAAAGTACTCTAATTAGTTGGGTGCGTTAATATTTCTAATGATAGAGATCAGAATGACATAGAAAAAGGATTATTATTGCTTAGTCAAGGAAAATATGAGGAGGCAATTGATAAATTTGAAGATTTATTAAAGATAAATGTAAATGATCCTATTGTAATAAAAAACTTAATCAATTGTCTATTTAAATATGGATTATATTTAGATGATGATTTTACGCCCGATTATAAAAAAGCTGCTCAATGTTATGAAAAAATTATTAAATTAGATAAAAACAACACAAAAGCATGGTATAATTTAGGAATTCTTTCTTTCAAACTGAAAAAATATGAAAAGGCAATAGAGTTTTATAATAAATCTCTTAAAATAAATCCCAAAGATAAATATATACTATATAATATGGGGCTTCTCTATGAGGAAATAAAGGATTATGTATTATCTCTATCTTATTATAACCGATCATTAAAAATTGATCCTTCATTTAGATACGCAATCCAAGGCAAACGAGAGTCGGAAAGAATGTTAAAAATGTTAAGTGAATCTGATAATGATTTAGAGTCTATTAATTTTCATTCTTTCCCTAAGGATTTTGTTGATAAATTAAAAAGATTGATTAAGATTTCTTCAAAAATAAAAATAGAGGATATTGGAATAATACTTCATTTGAATAAAGAAGATGTGTTAAATTTAATTATATTATGGGCTGAAAAGTTCGAATTTAAGATTAATGGAGATTTTTTAGTCTTAAATGAGTCAAAGTTGGATAATTTCTTAACTTATCTTGCAAATTGTGAAATTTAAATAAAAAAAAAATAAATAAAAAATTTTATTAATCTATGCATTTGGATTTTCCAATATAACAGCTACTCCTTGACCACCGCCACAACAAGCATTAGCACAACCATACTTAGCCTTCTTGTCATTTATAATTCGAGCTAAGGTACCTGGTAATCTAACCATTGTCGAGCCCAAAGGATGGCCAATTGCTGTCGCACCACCCATAACGTTAACCTTTTCTTCTGGAATGTTAAAGTGTTTCATACAATTTAAGGTAACCACAGTAAATGCTTCGTTTATTTCCCAATAATCCATATCATCAGCAGTTAGACCAGCATATTTTAAAGCCATTTCCGTTGCAGGGACAGGCCCTCTGCCCATAACTGATGGATCAACAGCACCCCAACCAATAGCAGCAATTTTCGCCATTGGTTTAAGACCTCTTTTTTCTGCTTCTTTAGCATCCATCACAAGAGCTGCAGTCGCTCCAGCGTTTAACGGTGATGAGTTTCCTGCTGTAATTACTCCTTCTTTAGTACCTTCTCTATCGAAATATCCTTGTTTACCACCATTTTTTTCTAAAAAGAATGGTTTTGATAATCTTCTTAATTTGGCAACACCTTCTAAGGTGGAGGCCCTTGCAGCCATATCTCTATCAATCATCATTGGTTCTTCAACATTTCCTTCAGCATGTCCCTCGATTGGAATAATTTCTCCTTTAAACCATCCTTCTTTCTGGTTTTTAACAGTTAAATTATGAGATCTTACTCCAAATTTATCCAAATCTTCTTTAGTAAAGGCAGGTATTTCTTGTTCGTATAATTTTTGAGCGGTTTGGATCATATTTATTGTAGTCATAAGGTCATATTGGGGTCTATACCATTTACTTTTTTTACTTACCATAGCCAAGTTTGGTCTAACCCAATCATTTTGCATTGAAACACGTGTCATATGTTCAACTCCAGTAGCTAAACAAATTTTGCTATAACCTGTCATAATTTCCATTATACCAACATGCAGTCCCGAACCAGCAGATCCGCATTGTCTATCCACAAATAATGCTGGTACTTCCGCTGGAAACTCAGCTATAAAACAGGGAAGTCTGCCTCCATATGTCCAATTTTCATAGACTCCCATTGCAGTACCAACTGTTACCTCATCAACATCCTTTTTCTCGATTCCTTTATCGGCTAATTTTTGATCAAAGAATTCTCTCATTAACATACCAAGTAATTCATCACTTCGGATTTCTCCAAATACATCTCTTTCAGGTTGTTTTGGTCTTGAACGGGAAAAAGCCGTACGAGCATAATCTATAAGCCATACTTCATTTATTTCTTTACCCATTTTTAAAGTTCCCTCGTTTTTTTAAAATTATTTTGACAATAAGTTTTTGATGTTAATTAAGGAAATAAAAAAATTATATTAAACTTTTTGATAAATTGATTTTGAATATCAAAACATAACATTATAGTTTTTGATAAATTTTTTTGAAAATATTAAGAACCTATTAGAATTATTTTTATTTTAAAAATATTTAGATTAATTATGTCCAATTTTAACATAGGTAAAAATGAGGAATCATTGGTATCAGTTATTGCTGGCAGTAATTCAGATAAGTTAGTTTTTGACAAAGCACTAAAAGTGTTAGAAGAAAATAATATACCACATGAATTTAAAATTCTTTCTGCACATAGAAATCCCGAAGAGTTAGATAAATACATTAAATCGACAAAATCTTTAATTTTCATAGCAGTTGTAGGTTTATCTGCAGCCTTACCTGGAGTAATAGCCTCTAAAACAGACAAACCAGTAATAGGGGTTCCTGTAAATCATAATTTAGGGGGATTAGATGCACTATTATCTATTGTTCAAATGCCACCAGGAGTACCTGTTGCTTGTGTGGGAATTGATCGCGGTGATAATGCAGCATGTTTAGCCATTCGAATTTTAAAGTTATTGAAAAAAATGTAAATTGGAAAAGAATATGGAATGTGAAAAAGATGGGAGATATTAATCTTATTGAAAAATGTAAGCGTAAAGCTGCAAAACTGGCAGTTAAAGAAAATATTAAAAATAATATGAAAATCGGCATAGGTAGCGGATCTTCTATTGTTTTTGCCGTAAGGGAATTAGCTAAAATTGTAAAAGAAAATAATTGGGATATTATTTGTATTCCTACATCATATCAAGCAGAGCAGTTAATAGTTGAAAATGGATTACCTTTAGGGACATTAAATCAAAATCCCGAACTTGATGTAGATCTCGATGGGGCTGATGAAATTGATGAAAACCTTAATTTAATAAAAGGTGGCGGCGGTTGCCTGGTTCAGGAAAAAATTCTTGCTTCTTATTCTAAAAAATTAGTTATAATCGCAGATTTTAGAAAAAAATCGACATATCTTGGCGAAAAATGGAAAAAGGGTGTTCCAATTGAAATTTTGCCCGGAGCTTGCATTCCAATAATGAAAGAGATGAAAAAATTAGGTGGTGTTCCTAATTTAAGAATGGGTGTTGCCAAAATGGGTCCTGTCGTTACAGATAATGGTAATTTCATTATTGATGTTGATTTTAATATCATAAAAGACCCTCAGGATTTAAATAAAAAATTATTAAGTATTTCAGGGATTATCGATACTGGACTTTTTATAAATATGGCACCAATTGCTTATATTGGTAAAAAAGATGGCTCTGTTCAAAAATTAGAGAAACAATAGAAATTAAAAAAATTAAGTTGGAAAAATAAAATTGTTTTTTATAATTATGTTTTTACTTCCTTCTCATTTTCTAACTTTGAACGTTCTGATTTATCTGAATACATAGGTTCTCCACAATGCGGACAAAAGGCAACTTTTCTTTCAATCTCGTTTTTACATTTTGGACACGTTTCTTTAAAGGCAACTGTTAAGGGAATGTTATTAATAATTCTTTCAAATGATTTATCTATTAAATCTTGAACTTCAGAAATCTTGTCTTTATGCTCCTCTTCTGGAAATGAATGAATATATATCGATATTAATTCGTTTAAATAATTTTCCATAAATTTTATTTGGTCAAAGAAATGTTTTTTTACCTTTCCTTTCAAAATCACTTTTCCTGCTTCGGTTAATTGGTATAGTTTCTTCAAAGGACCGATTGGGCTTTTAACAGTTCTTGTTTTTAAGAAACCTTTAACCTTTAATTTTGATAAAATAGGATAAATCGTGCCGGATTTTGCTTCCCAAGTTCCTGCAAAATGTTCGTTTAAATAATGAATAAGATCATAACCTGAAATCTCTTCATGGTTAAAAATATTCTCTAGTATTGAGAATTCCAAGGGCGTCAATTTATCTTTTTTAATATCAGCAAACAATTTCTTCTTAAATTCAGAAGTCTCTGCTTCTACTTGATCTTTAATGTCTAAAAATTTTCCAAACCACATAAATTTCTCACAAATTACTTCTTCTGTTTTTCTAATCTAATCTTCATTTTTTGGAGTTCTTTTTCAATAGCCCTTTCTTTTTTTGATTTTCTTTCAACTTCTTTAATTTTTGACTGTTGAAAATATAACAAGAAAATGATTAGATGTGCGACCAAAGCAAATCCCCAAGTTATGGCTGGATAAAAAGCCCATATATATGAACTGAGAGTTAAAATATTAATAATAATCAATAATAACATTGTTGAGTGATAAGCAGGTAAATTAACAATAAAAGCTCTTTTTGCCATAGGATATACTCCCCGTGCATATAAAATATATGTCATAGTATGGATGTTTAATCCAATTAACCATCCAAAAAATGGATAAATTACCCATAACTTATCTGGAAGTGTTAATATATTTATAAAAAAGAGTAGGGCATTCACCAAAAGGAAAGCAGTTACATGAATTTTAACAGAAATTCTATAATTAATTTTTTCTTCAGCAATTTTTCTCAAACTTTCTTCAGAAAACTTAGAACTAACATCCATATTTTTTCACAATTTTTATTTTTGTATTAAATTAATTGTTGAAAATACATAGTATAACTTACTTTAAAAAAAGAATTCTATATATTTAAATCTTATTGTTGGATCTACATAGATTTATTTTAGAAAAAAATCTGATAAAGGCGAAGATAATGATATTAAAAATGGTGGACCTGACGGGAATTGAACCCGTGACCTCTTGCATGCCAAGCAAGCGATCTTCCACTAATCCACAGGCCCAGAAATAGATATTAAATAGTTAATTCTCTTTTTAGATTTAACTATAATTGTTATTTATTTCAAATAAATTTTTTCTAAATTCACCTTATTTAAATAAAAAATTATAGTAAATCAATCACTTTTTTTAATATATAAATTTAATTATGTTGAATATATTCATTTAATTGCATTGGGCGAGAAAGGAGTTAATCCAAAAATTATATATTATTTTTAAAAATCGATTTTATCTCCAAATTTTTTAATTGGCCATTGCCAATATAGGTCAGTTTTAATTACACCTTTTTCATTTAATTCTTTAAATAGTTTTTCTTTTAATTTAAGGAGATAATTATCTGGATCATAAAGAATTCTTCCTTCGTCAAATGCGTCTAAAATTAAATAATATTTTGATTTCATATGTTTTTCTAATTCTTCAGATGTCCACCAAAATGCTTGAATACCTGAACACACAGATTTAGTTAAATTAAACACAAATTCTTTTCTCTCCCATGGATTCTTAGGTAAATCATTATAGATAATAATTAAATCAATATCACTTATATGTTGGTCATTATATTTTGCTGTTCCAATCGCTAATGACCCAAAAAGTAGGATTCCTTTAATATCTAATCCCTGCTCGAAAAGTAATTGGATATATTGCCTTAGTTCTTTTTTAAAATATTCTAATGTAATGAAAGACAAATCAATTTCCATTTTTTGAGTGATTATTAATCCAACTCTTCAATTTTCTTAATAAATTTATGTAAATGTTTTATTTCTTGCTCTAAATCTGGAATTTCTTTTAATAATTCTCTAAAAATAATAATAATCTCTTTTAATTTATTTATGAAAGTATCTGTTTTATCTTTATCATAATAATAATCGGGAGAAATTAATTTTCCATCTATAACTATTCCATAGCGTGTAGCGGTTTCTTCTTTTTCAATCTCTCTTGCAATTGTGGTTAATTTTTTAATCTGATTAAGATTCTTTTTTTCAATTTGAATAATAGAATTATTTTCAATTGCTTCTAATATTTTGGAAGGTTCGTGAGTTTTCCTAAATTGCAATCCTAGTAAAAAAATTAACGCTTTCTGAAGTTGTTCTGTAGATAATTGAATCCTAAAAACACAAGCAGAGTATTCATTAATCTTATAAAATTTTATTACTTTATCGATATTGTTAGATGCTAAACCTAACCATTCATTAAATCGATTATAATTATTCGTCAATAAGCTAACTTCATTTTTTTTACATTATTCTATTCAATTATACGAATTTAACTTTAAAAAATGTATCTCTGTAAGAGTGAAAATTGTATAATAAATAATTGTTGTAAAAGAAGAAATTGTGAAGGATCCATACGTATGATTGATTTAATAAGATTTTTCAATTAAATTTTACTTTATTATAATAATCATTTTTTTTTCTAATATTTCTTTAACACAATTAGGTGACTCATATTCCTATTACTAAAATTAGGGGTTCGCAATTAATTCCCGTAATTTTAATTATGATTCTTTTATTTATTTCCGTTGCTTGTGCGAATATGCTAATACCAAGTTATGGTGTAATAAAAGAATATTTTAATATTGATGATTCACTTGTTGCAATTCCGGATGCTTTTTTTGTACTAGTTAGTGCTTTTTTTGCCTTACTTTGGGGTTATTACACTGATAGAATAAATAGGTCAAAAGTTTTAATAGCTGGGGCTTTTGCTTGGACGATTGGAATGATTCTTACTGGGACAAGTGAATATTTTGGAGTATTGATTTTATCCAGAATTTTAAGCGGTTTTGGTTTGGGATGTGTTTTACCAGTAGGATACTCTATTATATCAGATATTATTCCGCCAGATGAGCGTTCTGGTTGGTTTGGAACAATTGCTATTCTTTCTAGTGTATCTAACGGTGTTGGTCAGGGTTTGTCTTCATTTTTAGGACCTTTAAACCTATTTGGATTTGGGTGGAAATTTCCCTTCATCCTTTTCTCAATAATAAGCATTATTGTGACTTTTATATTATTTTTTATAGACTTTCCACAACGAGGTGCCAGCGAGGCAGAATTATTAGATTTATCCCAATATGAATTAGAATATGTTTATAAGATCTCTAAAAGTGAATTAACACAAATTATACAAAAAAACACAAATAAATATCTAATAATACAAGGATTTTTCGCAATTATCCCAGGAACGATAATTGTATATTTTTTAATTTCTATGTTGTCCCAGTCTTTTTTTAATGTATTGCCAGTAGCTATACGTATACAAACAGCAACAATTTTTGGGGGTTTAGTTGGGATTGGATATATTTTAGGAAACATGCTCCTTTCAAGGTTAAGCGATACATTATTTAGAAGGAATCGTAAAAATCGTGTTAGATTGGCGGTTTTTTGTATGATTACAACAGTTCCATTATGCTTAATTGCATTTTTCATGTTAAAACCAATAAGTTCAGAGTTTGTGGAATCTTTAAATATTCCCGAACCAATTCCAGTTGAACAAACAGGCCAGTATATTTTTATTGCTGTTGGAGCAATATTTGTTAACTATCCTTCCTATATAATTTTCTTCATTTTTGCATTGATTGGATCAACTTTAAGTGCGGGACCCATTGCAAATAGAAATGCTGTAATGTTTGATGTTAATTTACCTGAGCATAAAGGTACTACTGCATCCCTATTTCGTCTTTCAGAACAAACTGGAAAAGGTATCACTCTCCTTATTTCCTTTACTTTAATACAATTATTAGGAAGTGTCTATAATATGATGATTATCGCAATATTATTTTGGATTCCTGGAGGAATTTGTTGGGCATTATCTCTGAAATCTGTAGTTAAGGACATGGATGAAAAATCAAAAATATTATCAGAAAGAAAACAAACATCATTAATTGACTATATATTTGAATTAGAAATTCAAATTGATCGAGCATTGCAGAAAGTATATGATTTAAGATTCTACTTTGAATCAAATGTAAAAAAATTTATATCTTTATTAGATGAGGCAATAGATATTTTTTCCTTTTGTGAGGTAAGGGGTGAAAGTAGAAGTATTACCAATATTGAAAATAAGGCTCATATTCTCAAATTAAAAGCGATTCTCCTCAAACAAGACTATAAAAAGTTACAAAAAGAATTATCAAAAGTAGATATCTCACAAGTGCGAAGAAAAGAGTTAGAGATAGATAAAACCCAACTAATATTATCAATTGATGAGTGGGAAGTTAGTAGCCTAGGTCGAATTAAAACTTTATATGATGATGGTTATTTGTGGATATGTGAAGCACGTTTAAAAAGAAAATACGACTTATTTGCTGTGTTATTAGATGTTAAACGAGCAATTGCAATATACAATCGTGTGGAATTACTTTTGAAAGAGCGTATTGAGGGTTATAGCATTCAAGAGATAGAGCTTTCTGAAGAAGATAAAACGTATCTTGAAACTATTGAGTCATTGCATGATAAAAGTATAAAAGCTAAAAGTGCCACTCAAAAATTAGAAGATAATCTGACTCAAATTTTAAGTGAATTGGACACCTTAGGTATCAGTCAAAAAGAATTTAAGAAAATTTCTGCGATTACAGGTGAATATGAGGTGGATATTGAACAAATTATCTTAGATACAATGCAAGCTCATAAAGACAAACAAAAAATTGTTAAAAAACTTCTAAATAAAATTGATTTAATCTTTGACGAATATGATAAATTAAGGGAAGAAGATTTTAAAATTTTTTAAAAATGGATTTAAACCTTTAAATCTTGGAAAATTTTTTGTTCTAAATCCAAAATATCATCAATACTCTTAATCTCCTCAGAAGCTATTTTTGTAAGAAATTTTTTAAATTCTTTTTCTTTTTCTTTATCTTCAGGGAAGATAAATGAATTTCGGTAATGCTCCCAGTCCAATATTGAAGTTAGAATTAAAAAAAGTAATTGAATATGACTATAGTCGATTATTTCTTTAAATTTTTCTTTTGTTATTTTTCCCAGGACAAGGTCATCATAGAAATTACTGAGATCATCGTAATAGTTTATTAGACGGGAGAGATTGTTAAGCTGTTCTTTAAGAGCGGCTCTAGTAACCGGGTTTTCTTTATCTTTATAGAGAAGATCATAATATTGGAATATAAATTCTTTTAAATTTTGTAATTTCTGCTGGAATCGTCTGGTTTTCATAATCCTCTCAAACATTGGATTTTCTTTGTCTTTATGAAATTCTAATTCAAACTTTACATGTGATAAAATTTCTAGATATATATCCTTCAAATTTGTGCCAATTCTGGACATTAATTCATCCCAAGGAATTATTTAATTAGTTCAAGCTGTATTAATTATAATAAAAATTTGAATCTATTAATTTGTAATTATTTAATAATCATATTATTTTTTATCTTTAATTAATTTTTTATACGATAATCCTAATATGTGAATTTTTAATATATTTATTGGTGTAAGGAAAAAATGTCCAAAACTTCTTCTATTTGGATGATGTCTTAAATATAGAAATCTCTTGAAAAAAGAGATTAACATTTTATTTTGATTACTCAGTTTTAAAAAACGTTTGACTGTTTTATTAAGCTCGCAAGTATCATTAAATAAATAAAAATTTGTTGCTTTTATGGACCATTTTATTGCTTCTAACTCATATTTTAAATTATTTTTATAAAATAAACCAAATCCAATCGAAAAAATTGAAATAATTAAATTTAAAAGAATACTTTTAATCATTCCAAATGAAGTAATGGTAATTTCGTTGTCAATGTATCGTAAATCTTCTCCCAAAAGAATAATTGAGGAACTAATCATACTTTTTATTACAATATTTCTCGGAGCGAACATATAAGCAAAAATTCTATTCACTCGAAAGATTTTTGCAAATTTTTTTGTTAACCAATATGATTTTCTTGTTACAAAATGAGATACATACATTCCCGTAGATTTTTCAATAATTTTGAGTACAGAATCCAAAAAATTTTTTGGTTTAATATTTAACTCGTGTTTAATCTCTAATTCAAAGAAATATTTTTCTAATGAATTGATTTGGTCATCTGATATATCGTCAGATAAAATTACCAATATATCACAGTCTGAAATCTTAGATGTATCATTCAAATAAGTATTACTTCCAAATAAGATAATTGATATTATTTTATCTGAACCAACTTTTTTTTTAAGAAATCTAATTAAATCATCTATGTACCCTATTACTTTTTGATTGGATATTTTTTCTATAGATTTAATTGAAAATTTTTGTCTTTTTTTTGTTGTAGATTTGACCAATATCTTTCCTTTTAATTTTTATAATTGGCTGATATAAATAAAATGATAAAAAAAATTAAATTTTGTTTGCAACGCGATAACCTCGATGTATTGCCTCTAAAATCGTTGCAGGTTCTTTGCAATCTCCAATTAGGAATAATTTTTTATATTTTCCAGATTTTTTAAGTTGATTAAATAATTCATTATTTGGTTTTACACCAGTTGCAAGTATAAATGTATCAACACCATCAATTTCTAAATCTTCCTGACCTGCTAGCGAATAAAATATTTTGTCTTTTTCAATTTTGGTAATATTTGCATTTGTAATTATTTTAACTCCTAATTTATCGCATTTTCCTAAAAATGTCCATTTAGTTGTTTTGCCTACACCACTTCCAACTCGTGGTAACATTTCTAAAACTGTTACCTTTTTATTTCCTTTATAGAGCATTTCCAAAGCAACCTTTGGTTCTAAACAGTTATAAAATGTTAGAAATTCAAGTGCATCACCTTTCATAGAGCCATATTTTGCCACATAAATTGCAACTTCAATACCTGTTGCACCCCCTCCAATGATTACAACATTTTTTCCCAAAGGTGCTTTTCCTTCTAAAATATCAGTAGCAAAAAAAACATTTTCATTATCGATTCCAGGAATATTTGGAATGATTGGTCTTGCACCTGTTGCAAATATAATGGCATCAGGATTAACTTCTTCTATTGTTTTCTCTGTAACATCAATATTTAAATGTAGATTTATTCCATGTTTCTCAATCTGATATTGATAATAATCAATCATTTTCTCAAATGCTTGTCTTCCAGGAGGAATATAAACTGAATAAATTAACCCACCAATTTTTTCTTCCTTTTCAAATAATTCTACAATATGCCCTCTAATTCTTGCAATTCTTGCTGCTTCTAGACCTGCGGGGCCAGCTCCTATTATCATTATTTTTTTAGTTTCTTCTATCTTTTTGAGAGCATATTTCTTCTCATTTCCCGCTTGAGCATTTCTAAGACATTGAATTGGTTTTGCTATAAATACATTATCAAAACAACCTTGATTGCATGCAACGCAATGTCGAATATCTCGTAATTCACCTTTTAATGCTTTATTTGGTAGATATGGATCTGTTATTAATGCTCTTCCAAAACAAATGCAATCTGCTTTATCGGCCATCAAAATTTCTTCGGCTAATACTGGATTATTAATCCTATTAGAAGCAAAAATTGGGATTGATACTGCATTCTTAATATTTTCAGCAAGATAAGAATATGCACCGGGAGGAACATCAGCGGTAATCTGCGGAATAAGCGTTTCATGCCATCCTCCTGTAACATTAATAAAATCTAATCCTGCTTTTTCATAAGCTATAGCAATTTGAGGTTTATCTTTATAAGTTAGACTACCTGGTACAAAATCATCACCAGATTCCCGAAAACCAAACGTAAAGTTACCTACTTTCCCACGTACTGTTTCAATTAACTCTAATGGAAAATTTAAACGACTCTCAAGTTCTCCTCCATATTTATCAGTCCTTTTATTAACCAACGGAGATAAAAATTGTCCCACAAGATAACCCGCAGATGCGCAAACTTCTACACAATCAAAACCACTATCTTTCGCTCTAACCGCTGCTGCAGCAAAATTTTCCTGAGCTTCTATTATGTCCTCATGATTCATCTCTCTTTGCGTAGTTTTAGAATATTTTGAATAAGTAGGTGATGCAGAAATAGGTGTATCATTAATCACAAAAGGCCTTTAATACCTCCCAGAATGATATAATTGAGCTCCAACCGTAACTGTACTTTCAGATTCATGG
>JAHLWE010000036.1 GCA_019058135.1 Promethearchaeota archaeon
GTACAAGCACCTATCAGTGAGTCAAAGCCCATGTCGCTCCAATGAACAGTAACACCGAGTTCTGCTGCAACCAATTTTGATATGTCGATGTCGACGCCTTCCAACTCTTCTGTTGTCGTATTGTAAATCTCGAAGGGTGGCCAATCAGAACTAGTTCCAACAATGATATAACCTCGCGCCTTAATCTGATCAACTAGCGTTACGCGTGGTGGATCAGGAAGAAATCCGGATAAAAGCCATCCAGCAGCGAACCCTACCACTACACAAACTATTATTACTATTGCTGTAATTCCTTTCCTCATTTTATTTCATTTTAATTTTTTTAAAATTATTTTAATTTATTTTATATCATTTAATTTTTCTTGTCTGCACATATAAAGAGTTCGATCTTTGTTTATTAAATACGAGTTAGCTTTATTCTTAACATTTTTATCACTCACCAACAAGATGTAGTATAAAACGTTAATTCATTAATTGCCACTCCATTATAAAATATTGGGGTGCATTATCTTATATTTTGAGTATAAATCTAGATACGAATACTTTAGTTCCCAATGCAATGACTGGGATAGATTTTGATAACTTAAATCTTGAGTATAAATTAGTTTGGAGCGCTCTTTATTCCTATAATAACCGTGAATATTATACTTACATTACAAACAGTAATCGTGACTTAGAAATTTTCGAACGGAGGAATAACACACTCGGATATCTTCAATAAAAAATTAGAGAGGTTTCTAACAGTTCATTAAATATGATTAAATAAATTATTATCGATGGACACCCTGAATATTTTTTTATTGATGAAGAGAGACCACTCAATTAGCTAACGTTGCCGAAATATAACTACTACAATCCATTTATTATTAGTACGCAGAGATATGGTGAATTAACTGAAGAATCACAAATTAAAGATTTCATCTTTGCTATCATCAATCATGAGAAGATACCTAACCTTCAGACTCAAATTTTGAGATATCTTATTAGTAGATATTATTTAAATACTTTAGACAATATTAAATTAATATAATTTAGATAACATTAATTTAAGAGAATTCTTATAAATTTTATGCAATCTTACTTTATCAAAATTAATAAATAAAAAATTTTTAATAGGAGAGGATTAAATATTCCAAGTCGTCGCGGGGATGGAACACTGGTTTTCAAAGTTGTATTCTGGGGTCCATCTTTAGGAGGAAAAACAACTGCCTTAGAGTGGGTATACAAGAAAGAGGGACTTGCTTCAGGTGATATGCAACAGATAGCTGATCCAACTGGTCGTACATTGTTCTTTGATAGAGTGGTAGCCCGAGTAAGCAATGTGGTGTTCCAAGTTTATACCGTCGCCGGCCAAAGACGCCACAAATTCCAGAGACGAACGGTCCTCAAAGGAACTGATTGTATCCTCTTCTTTTGGGACAGTTTAATCGACCAGTGGGAAGAAAATATATGGAGTTTAAAAGAATTATTACAATTTTATGGAGATAGATTAATTTCTAAAAGTTTTTCAGACCCAGCGGAAGTTCCACTTGTTGTTTGTGCAAATAAACGGGATTTAGAAGATATTGTAGAGATAAATAAAATTCGTGAGGTTCTTGATAAAGCAAAGTTAAATCAAACGCTAATCTATGAGACGATAGCTATTACGGGAGTTAATGTGAAGCGAGGATTTGTTTATGCTGCACGCCAAGGGGTATTAAATCATTATAAGAAGCTTCAGGGTGAAATGCCCGAGCAAGAAACTGCCTAGTCTTTCAATTTTCTATCTAAATTAGTTAGATTATTTTTTGAACAATTTTATTTATATCATCTAGAATATTGCTAATCTTTTCTTTCACTTTTATTACACTAATTTTTTCATCTTTTTGGACAATAACATTTACTTTTTTTTCTGCTTTCATTCCAATCTTCGATAGTTTTTGATGATTGGAATTGTTGGAATCAAATTTAGGAATAGGAAAATCAAATGGTCGTTTGTGAATATGCCGACTGCTTTTTACAATCTTGATATTTTCACTGAGAATGGGTGCATTTAAAATACTTGTTAAATAATAGGCTTCTTCCTTGTTATTAGTTGAGAAATAATAATTTTCAGAACAAATAATGATTTTTTCTTTCTCGTTATTAATTACTGCAGATTTTATTTTGGAACCGCTTGCATTGTAAACTACTAAATATTTTTTATTTAAATTTTGTTTGCTTAATTTATTCCAATAGTTTAGATTATCAAAAAGGGTGTTAATATTGCTTGTTTCTTTCTTGAATTTCTTATAGAAATTATTAATTTTATTATAAAACTTTTCTCCGTAAGGAAGTTTCTCAATGTATTTCTTAGAGAAATTTAATTTCTCGTTAATGGGAAGAAAGATATTTCTTATTTTTTTTATTTCAAATGGAACGAGATCTTTATTTAAAAATGTTTTAAAAAGAAAATTATTTTCAATTGATTCTTCTTTATAAAAATCTTTATTCCAAGGTGGTTTAGCTTGTTTTATAGAGTCTATATCAGGAGAAATTATTAAAATATTATCAGATTCCTTAACATTAACTATGGAAAAATAAGTTAAAGCTCGAGGGACTAATGTAGCTCCTTGAAAGAACCATTTTTTGTAATAACTTGTTGAGATTTTAATTAATTTATGGTATTGGTCACTTGGAATAATAGATTTTGCACCTTGTTCGCCTATCTCAACAGAAAAATAATTGGTTTCTTCAATTAAATTCAAATTTTTGTCAAAAATTTTTGTATGAATTGGATATTTACCTTCAATTAAAGTTTTAGAAATATCATTTATCCTACCTTGGGAATAATCAAATTTTGATTTGAGTATTATGAAATCCATATTAAAAAAAGTATATTGTTTAAAATCCCAGATTTCTAAATCATAGAAAAACTTGAAAGCTCGAAATTTAAAGCAGTGATCACCGGTTAAGACGCTTTTAGTTAAGATTAAAAAAATAGTCCCGTTATTTTTTAGAAATAATTTAGGGGTCTGGTAAAAAAATAATGAAGCTATCTCGATATGAGTAATATATTGACTCTGAGGTTTTATTCCTAATCTATCTGCTAAATTTCTAAGAATAATTTGATATTTTTTATCATTTACATCTTTATATGTTAACCAAGGAGGGTTTCCGATTATTAAATCAAATTTATTTTCAAAATCTTGATATGGAAATAGGAAATCATCTGTTGGATTTAATGGATCAAATCGATAAAAATTGATGGTAGGCAAAAAGCCCTCTAAAATATTATATATCCCTTGAATATTTAAAAGGAAATTTGCAGTAGTTACTAAAATTGCTATTGGGTTTATGTCTAATCCGTAAATATTGTTTAAATTTTTTATTTTCTCTTTATTATTTAGGTCAGAATTTAGTATTATTTTTATTATTTCCATTAAAAATATACCTGAGCCACATGAACAATCAATAACTTTCATGCCCAATGAATAAACATCTTCAGTCATCAATCTAACTAGGTTTTTAGGAGTATAATACTCTCCTTTTTCATGTCGAGCAGAGGGATTGATAATTTCTTGATAAATATGGAAAAATAAATCTTCATTTGAAATATTATAATTCCTTATTTGATCTACGATTAAATTAGTAAATAAATCAGCATCGGAAAGCCAATTGAATAACTTATTTATTTTTAAATGCTTTAATTTTTTATTAAATACTTCTTTTATTTTATTTTTTTCTTGAATATTTTGTAACTGTCTCTCTATGAAATGTAAAATAATGGTCTCTACTAGATAATATAGATATGTATGGTTTAGGAATAGTTGGTGTGTTAGATTCTGTAATTTATATAATTTTTCAAAAGATTTCTTCCATTTGTTAAAATAAAAATCAAAAGCTTTTATTGATTTTCTTTTTGATTGATTTAAGTATTTAATTGAATTTTGAAAAAAAGCAGATTTAATTCCAAACAATGTTGAGAGTTTTCTTGAATCTATAATAGAGTTCATAGTAGAATTGAATTAAAATTAGCTTTAATATATAAATAAATCTTGTTCCTAATAAAAACAGATGAAATTATTAATTTAAATTTAGGAATTAAATGATGTATTTTAAAAATCTTTTTTTATGGGCATTACCTCATAAAGGATGGAAGCATATTCAAGAAGATCTGTTCAATTCTCAATAATTTATTTTTTTCTTTTACAAGAGTTCCTATTAAAATAGAATTAGATAATTCTTTTTTGACTAAGGATGCTGCACTGAATACAACTTCTTTATCATTCATAACTAAGAGATATTTTACATTAGGGTTATTCACAATACTTACATTGGATTTTGTTTTTAAGTTGTCGTAGTATTCTTGAAATTCTGGTGGTATAAACCTTCTGTCATTAATTATCATAAGCACGGGGATTCCCCTATTAGCTACATTTAAAATAACTTCAGAATAGAAAGGTCCAATTTTAGAAGTTATTATTTTTAAACTAGAAGCAGTTGAATTTATAACTGATGAAATTCTCTCATTTAGTGCTTCTTTTTTACCTTCAATTCCGGAAGGAAAAAGTTCAATTAGACCGACAATGGAGATAATTTTTTGTTCGAGGTCATTTACCTTATCTCTTAATTTAGTATTTTCTAATCTTAATTGTGATATTCTATCCATACGAATTTCCTTGTTTTTTATTTTATTTATTATGTTTTATTAATTTTGAATATTTAAATTATTTTTGTTTCTCTGGTTAACAATTTATTCAAGCATTTTCCAGGGCTTTCCAAAAAGAAGAAATGAATTAAAGGCGATGATTGATTCTACATTCATGTCTTGTTGTATATCTATTTCTTTTTGGTCAACATTTAACGCAACTTTATTTAGAAGAATTTTTTGTCGTGCTTTCAATACAGAAATTCCTTGACTAAACCCATCAGTCAGATTATTATATATATTTGAAATTAATTGCCTTTTATTATCGTTAAAATCGTATAAAATTCTTACAATAATTCCAGTTTCCTCGTTTTGATCGAAATTTTGAATTATCTTAGAAATAACCTTTAAAATTGATGGTAATTGATCTCCCAAAAGATTGAAAATACGTACATTAAAGAAAATGAATGGTTTTTTGGTAGTAGTAGTCTTTTTTATAGCATAATTAATATCTGAAATAGAAACTGTTTGATAATCATTAGTAATAAAATAACTATTTTTTGGATTCTCGGTTGAATAAAATAAATTTCCAATGATATGAATGATGTCATTAGTGCCTGAGATTATACTATTTAAAACATTTTCTCGTGTTAAATTTTCTTGTATGTAATATTCCATATGGTCAACGAAAGAAGATTCACTGAAATATTGGATAATATGATTTAACTCATTTACGCCTTCACTAAAGGGATACATTAACACATTATTTTTTGTGGCATCATCCCATTTTGATGGAAGCATTAAATTTAAACTCCCAAAAATTAATATATTAAATTTTTGTTTCAATTGATCTAAAGGCAAAACAGGTATTTTCGAATTAATTCCTCTTAAATCAGGTTCTCCAAGAGAGTATCCAATAGAATATTTCAATGAAGTGAATCCAGACCCATCGTGGATTAAATCAAACGGTATAGTTATATTATCAAGCATCAAAAATATGTGAGGAATATGATCTGTACAATCTTGTTTCAATTTTAAAAATATATTTCTAAGTTTTTTTGGAAGAGATAAATACAGAAGTTTTCCAAAATCTACAAATGTTATATCTTTCTCAACTTCTATATTCCAAAAAAGATCATTATAAATTTTAATTAAATAAGCGTCGTTCCAATATTCATCAACAATTATATCTTGAAATTCTTGTGAATCCTCGAATTTTCCAAAATAATTTATTTTCCCATTATTTCTAATTCTTATTGAGAGATATTCGATTTTTAGATTCTCTTTTTCATCGAATAGATTAAATAATCCTTCATCTTGTTGATCGAAAAAAAATATATTTTCAAGCTCCTGAGAATATTCATTTTAAAATTCTTGTAAATTTGTCAATAATGGTTGTATTTTTTTGGATAAAAATTTAATTATATTTTCGCTTAAATTTATATCCTGTTCTTCAAAAAATGCTCTATAAAACATTGAATTCCAAAATTCAAA
>JAHLWE010000037.1 GCA_019058135.1 Promethearchaeota archaeon
CAGCTTGGGCAATCCCTTGGTATACGACTATGGTGATTATTAACGTCGTGGGCCTGGTGTATTGTGCAATTGTTTACAAACGATCCCTGATTCCAAGGGATGGAAAGGATTTAACATATCGGAAATGGATGCGAATTATGGGGGTAATCTTTACGTTAGTTTCTGCATATCGAGCGATTGGTGTATGGTCTTTACCATATACTTTCCGACTACCGAACACGGTAGCGGAAGTTTCATTCGCGGGGTTATTTGCATATGCGATGTTACGATTTAATACTTATTTGCCTGCTACCGACGACGCACGTGCTAATAAATTCAAGTCATTCATAACAAAGACTCCCTATATCCTAGTAGGATGTTTAGTTCTATCACAATTCATTGACACATGGGGGGGGGTCACCCATTTTGCATTAACGGGTGTATTCGTGGAGACATTATGGGGGATTGGGTTCCTGTCAGTACTCCCACTTGCTATTATACAACTGCGCCGTGTTTTCTCGATAAAAGATAAGGAGGCAGTAGAACGGCTACGAATAATGAAGTATTCTGCGATAATAATTGCAACTTGGTGCGTAGTTTATTGTATGTACAGGTGGATCTTTACTTTACCGGGAATGTGGGCCAGGGCGTTATATTTATTAGAAACGGGGTTACCTCCTCTTGAAACTGGCTTACAAGCGATAATTAATGCCCTTGGAATTAGAACGCGAACATCGCTAGAGTACAGGGATTGGGGTTTTGGTTTTCTAATATGGTACTCTGCCTACTTTAGCATCTGTACTTGGATTTCAATATTCTTAATGCAAGCGCCACGACCCCGGGAAATTTCCGGGAAACGTAACGCTAAGCTAACGCTAATAACGCTAACGCTAATAACGCTAGCGCTAATATCGCTAATAACGATAATTGGCTTACCAGCTGACATTGATGAGAAAATTATTCTTTTCTTTTTGGGAGGCTTATTTCTCGTACCAATTGCCTTCATTTTCGTCTTGGAAATCAAGCGTGTTAAGTTAAAGACTATAGAATAAATTTTAATTTTTTATTTTTTATTTTTTCCATATTTTTTGCCAATTTTTGATTCAATACTGAGTTTATCACTCAATCCACCAAAGTACGGTCCTAAAAAGGCCCAATATAAATACTGCATATTTTAAGATAAATCCTGAAAGTAAAACAGAAATTATGGTATAACCTAAAATTGCAACCGAATAAAACAACATTTGTTTCGTTGACAGAATACTTTCTTCTGCATAAATGCACACATCTGTGTTTGGGTTTCAATATTCTTAATGCAAGCGCCACGACCCCGGGAAATTTCCGGGAAACGTAACACTAAGCTAACGCTAATAACGCTACTAACGCTAATTAGCTTACCAGCCTTATATTAAGTATTAGTGCCGTGTTGTTAATTTTTGGATGTATCGTATTTCACAATTTTTTTTTTTCTTTTTTTTTTAAGTTCTTGTTATCATTTTATTAAGGTAGGTAATTTTATTAGAAAACTTCCGAAATTAGAAGATATTAAGGATTGGATAGCTCAAGCTAAAAAGATGTAAATTCAATCCATCCTAAATTTTATTTTTCCTCTTATTTTTAAATTTTCTTTATTGAAATAGAAAGGTAAATTCAGAGTCTCGTTTTCATGAAAAATCCTTTGAAAAGACGAAATAGAAAGTAAAAAGATTGGGATTTTCTCTGTTAATACACACTTTTTATAGTAAAATCATATAAGCTAATATATTATCCAGATTCTTAGTGAAATTATTCGGCACCTAGAAAAGCTAAGAGTTTTAAATCTAAAAAAATGATCATATCTATGTTAGAAGAAGGAACAATGAATACAGAACCAAAGAAACAACGGCTTCTCTTCCTTGATAATATAAAACTCTTATTTGCTATTGTCGTGATTTTCACACATGTTAGGGTCACCTATGGAGGGGAAGGATGGTGGTACTATATTTCCACGTTAAATGAGTCTAATCCAACTGATACTTTCACCCTTATATTCTTTTACATGACAGCTGGATTTGCAGGTATTTTTCAAGCCTCACTCATGGGATTATTCTTTTTGATGGGTGGTTATTTTACTCCTAGGAGTTATGATCGAAAGGGAGTCTCGGCATTCTGGAAAGAACGATTTCTTCGTCTTGGCATTCCTGTCCTTTTATATATTGTACTAATTAATCCTATTATTTTTTATCTCTTAAGCGCTGCAGGAATTCAACCCTGGAGTTCCTACCCAAGAATGCAAGGATCTTTTCTAGACTATTATTTAAGCAATTTTCAATCCTTAGAAAATTTTGTAAATTTTATAACAGAATTTGTTATTATGTGGTTTATCGTTGTTTTATTAATTTTTATTGCTGTTTATACAATTTGGCGTCCGATATCAAAAATTGAATCGATACAGCAACGCATCCCAAAAGAATTCCCGATCCCAAAATTCATCTATTTATTCCTTTTAGCTGTTTGCTTAGGATTTCTTTCTTTTCTAGTTCGCATAACCTTTTCCATAATCGATGTTCCGCTGGGATTACCATTAGCTTATATGATTCAGTATTTTATGATGATTAGCGTTGGTGTAATCGCTTATCGATATGGATGGTTCGAACAGATGACTAGACATCATGTCAAAGTCTGGGTTATTACAATATTTGCTGCGGTTATGTTATTTTTTACGTATTTCTTTGTTTTTGTAGGAGTAGATTCAGAGTTTAGTGTTTTTTTAGGAGGACCCCATTTGAATGCTCTTATATTTGCAATGATAGATAATATCGCTTGTATGGGTATGATTTTTGTGTTACTTAAGATTTTTTACGCAAAATTCAACAAGCAAGGAAAAATACTACAGAATTTAGCTGATAGCTCATTCTATATGTACCTCATTCATCCATTCGTAGTTATTCCTGTATCCCTTGGAATTGCATTTATACCCCTTTCTCC
>JAHLWE010000479.1 GCA_019058135.1 Promethearchaeota archaeon
ACATTACCCCAAGAGCCAATTAATACTTCATCTTTACCTTTTTTACATCTTTCAATCACTCCATCAAGCACATCCTGTTGGAATTCTTTTTGAAGTTGTATTGACCAGAATGTGTCGGCATAATCCCAAGTAATACGCATGTTTCCAAAAGAAAAGCCTATATCTTCAATCTTATCAAGCTCATCCAATATTTCTTTCATTAATTTAATATCTTTGCCGAAACCAGAAGCGCTTCGAGAATCACCTCGATAACTATGGTAATAATTAATGTGAGGTGATAAAACAAAATAAATTTTTTTTTCTTCTATATCCAAATTATCTTAACTCCTTTAAATTTTACAAATTAATTGATTCAATTAATATTTGAATTGTTAAAAATTTTAATTTTCTAATACTTTTAATTAACATTTATTGTAAATATTGAATATGCTTATATATTTTATATTTAAAGGATAAAATCTGAGAATATAGCAATGATATTCTTTTTTAAGAAAAAATTTAAAAATTTGTATTTTTTATACTAAAAAATATCATGACCGATTTTGAGGGAATATTTCCGGCAACTATTACTCCCATGAATAATGATTATTCTATTGATTTTGAGAGTTTTAAAAAATATCTAAGTTGGTTAAAAAATCAGAACATCAGTGGATTTGCTATTAATGTAGATACGGGAGAAGGTCCATCTTTAACATCGGAAGAACGGATGAAATTATTAAAAAATACTAAGGAATTAGCTGGAGATCTAAGAATTATTGTTGGAATAACAGGTGGCTCTACTGAAAGCGCCATAAAAGAAGCCAAGAATGCAGTTTCTTATGGGGCAGATACATTTCTAATTTTTCCAAATGTCAATTTTAAGGGGATACCTCAAAATGCTGATTTAATTTACAAATATCACGAGGATATAGCGACAGAAACAGATAAAGATATCATAATTTTTAATTTACAAGACGATCTGGGAGGATATTTATATACTAATGAGACTTTAAAAAAATTAATTTCAATTCCCCAAGTAAAAGCAATAAAAGAAGCAAGTTTTGACATATCCATCTTTAAATCAGTATATAAATTTTTAAAAAAACAGGATAAAAAAATCTCATTTTTAACCGGAAATGATAATTTTATATTAGAATCGTTCTTACTGGGTGCTGATGGGGGATTATTAGGGGCATGCGCACAATTCACACATTGGCAAGTAGATTGTTTCAACTATGTTAAAACTAAACAATATAAGAAAGCAATTGAATTAAGTAAATTTTTTCAGCCCTTAGTGGATATAATTTTTATGTCTCCAGTTAGAAATTATCGTGCGAGAACAAAATATTCATTGATGTTGCAAGGTATAATTCCACGGTCTAATGTTCGACCTCCGTTAATGGAGTTGCCTGAAGAGGAAAAGAAAATAATAAAAAAGGCTTTAAAAACTTCAAAGATAATATAAATTTAAATTTGATATTGAGGATCTCTAACAACACATCCTGCATTTTTTTCGAGTTTCATTAACTCTGAACATTTCGAACAGGTTATACATACTTCATTTTTGTCGATAATTCCATCTTGAAAAATTTGCCGGGGGAAATTTGGATTAGCAAACGCCATTCTTCCAAATCCACAAATATCAACCTTTTTTTCATGAATTAGACTTGCTGCAATATATCCCGCATATTGACGTAAATAAGAATAGCCAGATCCGATAACAACCATATCTTCTGGCAACTGTTGCTTTATTAGAGATACTAATTTAATTATTCTATTCACACTATATAAGGGATGTTCCGATGCCAAATTTCCTCCTTTTACTGGGGTATCATAAGGTCTCGTGATATGAGGTTTATAATGTGGGTTTCCTGCTGAGATATTGATTAATCTTAGACCAAAATTATATAATTTTTTGATTAATTCTAATGGTTCTAAGAGATCAATTGATGCAGGAAAATTTTCATTTTTTTCCGATTTAACACCAAATCCATTAGGATAAGGAATACCATTATATACTCCAAGACGAGTTGTCATTAAAAAATTAGTTTTATCAGTTAATTCTTTCTTCAATCTCTTAAAAATATTAAGTAAAAGTCTTGTTCGATTTTCTAAAGATTGCCCACCATATTTCGAATTTTTCCTCACTCTCGAACATAATAATTCGCTAATTAAATAACCATGACAAGATTTTATATCGACTCCATCAAAACCTATTTCGCTTGCCAAAATTGCTTTTTCAACCCATAAATCTTCTATCATTTCTAATTCCATATCCGAAATAATTGAGCCCTCTTTCTTAGAAACGTTAATTGCATTATCTAATTCCGAGTTGTGATAAGTTCTTACCGGATATTTTTTACCTTCTCTTCTAGAATATCTTCCCGAATGATTTAATTGTAAAATTAAAAAACACTGACCTTCAAGGCCCAAATTTTTAAGTGTTTGATTACATCGTTCTCTGGTTATAGAGACTAGGCTCTTAAATTGTTTTGAATTATTCTCAGATAAAACTAATTGATGTTGATTTGAACGACAATTATCTGAAATTGCAGTTGCTTCAAACCAAATCAAGCCTGCACCTCCTTTGGCATAACGCTTATATCTTCTAAAAGTTAATTCACTTGGAGCTCCATCTATATTTGAGTCGAATCCTTCCATTGGTTGGATAGCTAACCGATTAGGAATGAATTTATTCTCAATTTTTACCCTCTCTTTTAAAATTTCAACCTTAGAATATATTGGAATATCTAATCTTAATTCTTTTATCTTTTTTTTCAAATCGCTAAGTGATCTATATGTAAATGGTTCAAATTTTTTATATGATGAAGTTATTTTCATTATGAACAATATTATTATAAAATAAATAAAAAAAGAACGTTTCATTTTTTCTAACGATGATTAAAAAAAAAATAATTTTGTATCAAGGCGGAAGATATTTCTATAGAAATAAAACATATAATTACTTTAAGAATATCTTAAGCGATTATGTTGTAGATATGTATGAAAATGTTTTAATATTTGGTAAAAAAGAATTTTTTGACTACGACACAGCCATTTTTTTTAGTCAATTTGGCGAATTGACTGATAAACAAGAAAAAAATATTCTAGGTTTTATCAGCAGCGGTAAAGGTCTAATTGGGCTTCATGGTGCTTCTGCTTCTTTTAAAACTCATCCAAAATATTATGAAATGCTTGGTGGACGATTTATCAGTCATAAAAGGTTTAGAGAGTTCGATGTTAAAATTCTGGATAAAAACCATCCCATAACTCAGGGGTTAGAAGATTTTAGAATTAAAGATGAGCCTTATCGACATGATTTTTCCATGGGTAGAGATATATATATTTTAGCAGAAGGGAATTATTATGATAAAAACGATCCAAAGCCTGAACCTATTATATGGATAAAAACCTACGGAAAAGGAAGAATTTTTTTTTGTGCGTTAGGGCATAAGGCAAAATCCTTGAAAAATGAGAATTATCAAATAATAATAAAAAGAGCCGTGAAATGGGTATTAGAGGGTCAATAAAATGGGTGGTTTATTATAGGAAATGATGATTTTATAAAAGTAGGAGTTATTGGATGCGGTTCTATTTCTGGATTTTATAAATTTATATCTAGAATAGTTAAAAATACAAAAATTGAAGCTGCCATGGATTTAGATTTGAAAAGGGCCATTAAAATTGGAGGAAAAAAACATGCTTATACGGATATTCAAAAAATGTATGATAATGAAGATTTCAATGTTGTCTATATTGCTACACCACATTATCTTCACAAACCTATGATTAAGCAAGCCTTCGAAGAGGGTAAACACGTATTATGTGAAAAACCGGTTTCTATATCAATTGAAGATGCTCGTGAAATAACTCAATTGGATAAAAAATTTAGTTCTTTAAAACTTGGATTTAATTATAATTATCGATACGACCATAATTGCTTTTACTTAGCTTCAGGTATCCAAAATAGTCATTTAGGTAAAATTTATTACGCAAATTGCAATATATATTTTAGTCGTGAGATGGATTATTTTAATAGGGCTATTTGGAGAACTAAAAAGGAAACCGCTGGAGGTGGTACCTTATTAATCCATGGCTCGCACATTGTAGATACAATGTTATGGGCATTAGGTGAACCAATCTCTGTTATGGGAAAAATAGATACCCTAAAATTTAAAAATATTAAAGTAGAAGATTTGGCATTAGGAATTGTTGAGTTTCAAAGCGGTGCTTATGCCCAAATTAATGATGCCTCTTTCATTAAACCTGCTTTGTCTATATTTAAAGAAAAAGTAGAGTTGCAAATTTTCGGAGAAAAAGGATATTGTCATTATAAAGGACCTTGGCCTGTTTCTTCCCTAAAATGGAAAGGTGTGAAGAATTTTAAAATTAAAAAAAATACTAAAGGATTCTCCCATTTTGGAAGATCTATTAAGGCATTCGGAAATTGGGTTTTATACGATAAACCATTTTTTAATACGGTAGAAGAAAGCTCTAAAGTATTAAGTTTGATTTCCGCGTTATATAAATCCTCTGATACCGGCAAAAAAGAAAAAGTTGAAAAGTTATAAAATACAAAATTTAAATTGGTTTAATATAAAGACATAAATAATTTCGTATGCTTTAAGATTTTTCCCCCATATCACCTGGATATTATACCCTAACATGAAGTCATCTTTGTTGATGTACGCCATATCATCTTTTCTCAGCCATTTCTCACCGGTGTTAGTGACGGTCCAAAATGCCCTCTCAGTAGCTTCAGGGCTCTTCCAATAGCCTTTCATAACTTGAGGGCCCTTAATAACAATTCTTAGTCCAGCAATTTCAGCTAAGAGAAAAAATAAATTAAATAAATAATTTTTGCAAAAATTTGGTTCTAGTATTTGAAATTCTTTATATTAAAAGTGATACTAATCAAAAACTTCCTTTTTCAGAAATTTTTTCCATGTATTTTCAAAACATCCATATTTGGAAGGAATATCTCTTACAGCATCCCATTCGATGATTATTCTACCATTTTTCAGCTGAATAGTTTGGATTTTATTTGATAAATTTAAATTATTATAAATAAATTTATATTCTTTAAGATTATCTGGAGGTATAATATATTTTTCGGATAACGAATCATTTAACTTATTTCTTAATACTAAGTAAGAGCCCCTACTACTTCCAAATGAGAGATGGTAATTTAATATTGCTTTTAAGAAGAATAACTGAGTAAGAAGTGCATCTTTTACTCGTAAGTATTCAATAATTTCAGTATTAAATTTTAGTGTTATTAATTTATTAATTTTATTTAATTGATCTTGAATTGCTAAAATTTCGGCTTCGAGACCTTTTAATGGACGAATAATTCCACCATATTTTGACATCCTATATTGTATCTGGTCTAATAGTTTATTTGTTGTTAAGGATTTTTCACTATCAGAAAAAGAATTTTCCAATACAATAGCGAATTCATGTATTAAATTAACAATTTCATTTTTGACTTTATTTTGAAAATTCTTATGATTTATTAATTGATAACTATTATATAAATGCGCTATTTTTTGTGAGGCTCTTAATCCAC
>JAHLWE010000480.1 GCA_019058135.1 Promethearchaeota archaeon
GTTCAAGTTGTATATAAATATCTAGATATTATAGGAACTTGTTGGAAAAAATTTAATCTTGAAGAATCTGAAGAAGATATTTGGACAGGTATTCTAAATTCGGGAGTCATTACATCAAATGTTGATTATTATATAATTATAAATTTAGAAGGCGAAAAAAATGTATGGTTTAGTTCGAAAATCTATACTGTTGGAAAACTTATTAGTAATTTAACTATTCCATTTTATATATTATTCATTGCTTTCATTTCTTTTCCAGCAATCTTGCTAATTTGGAGGAGATATAAAAAAAATGTTAAAGAATTAGAGAAAAAACTTCAACGCGGGGCTAAGAAAAATTTAATCTTAGAAGTTTCCCTTTTGGGAATAACCGAAATGCTTTTTTTTATATCATTAATTTTACCAATAGCAGAATTTGGAAACAGTGGAGTATCATGGTCTTCACTATTTGTCTTTAACAAGTTATATACTTGGAAAGCGGTTTTTGGAAGTATGGCTCCATTTTTAACATCCATATTCCTTATTATATTTATATTATTTTTCCATATAAGCCTAATGAAACCAATAATTGCAGGTTTTTTCAAAATTGCTTATTTTTTATACGCATTACTATTATATTCTGTCATTTCAGGTGTTATAGGGGGCTCGTCTGAGTTGGATAATTTTGGAATAATTAATTTAGGAATAGGGTTTTATTTAATATTAATCGTGGCATTGATGTATATTAGTATAGGCGTTTGGAAACGATATTATCAAATAAATTTTAAAATAAGAGAACCTAAAAGGAAATTTTATAATATTGACAGATGGTTTAGATTAAAAAGCTCAAGTAAGAAAAGGACTGATTAAATTTCTTTGAAGTGTAAAAAATAAATTTAATTTCAATATTATCAGACAAAAACTACGAGAAAAGAGACTGCTTATAAATATAGATTAAGGTAAATTTGAAAAAATGTTATGGGTTTTTATTTTTTGTAGTTCTTTAGTGAGTAGATCGGTGGGATCAGACCGTCCGTCGAAAATCATCCTTTATGTCATACTCATCTTTGTCATCATTTCCCAAATTTATATTGAATTTGATATTTTAAAAAAATATGTGAAAAGTAGAATAATTATAAAATATTTTTTAATATAGAATTAATTTAAGTAACTATTCTAAAATGGATAATGATTATATAAAAAAAAATGTATGAAGAAAAATGTCTTTACCTTCCAAGAAAATTATAGAAATTCAAGATAATGTTTACTCTCACGAGTTCAAAATGTTAAATCACGTGAGTGAATTAATCTTTAATAATGATAAATGCATTGAGTGTGATTTTTGTGCAAAAGTCTGTCCTAAAGAATGCATTGGCTCTCCAGAAGATATGGGAATTGAATCAGATTTAAAAAGATATGTCGATATTGATAAATGTATATTCTGCGGAATTTGTTCTTTTACGTGTTCTGGATTTGCATTAAATTTGCGAATTAATGGTGAGCCCAAACTTCTTCTTATAGAGAATGGATCTCTTCCAGAATTAAAACCAAAAGAACTTAAAATTAAGGAAACGGGTCAGAAAATTCAAAAATTGGTAGAAGGAACTACGAAGATTGAAAGCACAGAAAAGAAAGTTAAAACTGTTGAGAATTTTGTTAAAGAATGCGTAGTTGGAGCACTCTCAAATAAAGAAACCGAAATTATCGTAGATAAGGATCAGTGCATTAACTGTTATAAATGTCAAAAGGCAGCTGAAAAGAATTATCCAAAAATAAATGTTGATGTTACCCGTGCTCGTATCCCAAATGAAGGTGAAGTCTCATCTGTATGGAAAAGAATTACCGAAGCATTATTAGGCTTGCCAGCAGCTATTACAGATCTTCAAGGTCCAACAAAAAAGAAAATGACTGAGCAAGTACTTAATTTATTAGGAAAACAAGCAAAATAAGCCTTAAATTAACTTTTTTCCAAACTTTTTTCAATTTTAATCATAAATAATTGAGATCTTTTTTTAAAAAGATTAAATATTAAGTGAAATTAAATACAACTATCTTTCATTAAAATTAATTAAAATAATCTGATAAAAATTAAATAAATTTAAATAGGTTGAAGAAAAATGGTAAAGCGTGTAGCTATCAACGGTTTTGGGCGTATCGGCAGAAATTTTTTCAGAGCTGCTTGGGGAAATCCCGGTCTTGAGATAATTAGTATTAACGATCTATTTGCTCCAGAATATCTAGCATATGTGTTAAAATATGACTCTGTATTTGGTCGCTTTAAAGGAGATATCAAACACACCAAAAATAGCCTAATAATTGATGGACGTGAGATACCCATAACGGCAGAACGAGATCCTGCAAATCTTCCTCACGCAAGTAACAATATTGATGTCGTATTAGAATCAACGGGATTTTTCACTAAGCGAGATGGAGCAGCAAAACATCTTGCTGCTGGAGCAAAAAGAGTCCTAATTAGTGCTCCTGCCACCGATCCTGATGTCACTGTAGTCATTGGAGTAAATGATGATATAATAAAAGCTGAACATAAAATTATCAGCAATGCGAGTTGTACTACCAATTGTTTAGGCCCAGTTACTAAAGTACTACATGATAATTTTACTATTACTAGCGGATTTATGACAACAATTCACTCTTATACCGGAGATCAAAGAACAGTAGACACAGCTCGAAAAGATTCTCCGATTAAAATGACTCGTGGAAGAGGTGCGGCTGCAAATATGATACCAACCAGTACAGGTGCTGCAAAAGCAATTGGTGTAGTAATTCCTGATTTACAAGGGAAGATAGATGGTGTAGCGGTTCGTGTGCCAACTCCAGATGGTAGTGTTGTAGATTTAACAGTTGTAGTTGAGAAGGATGTGAGCGTAGATGCTGTAAATTCTGCCATGAAAGCGGCAGCAGAAGGTCCACTAAAAGATATTCTCGAATATACTGAAGACCCAATTGTTTCAAGTGATGTTATTGGTAATCCTCACAGTTCTGTCTTTAGCGCTATGATGACTAAAGTTATTGGTAAAACTGTTAAAATATTTTCATGGTATGACAATGAATGGGCCTATTCCATGAGATGTGTTGAACTAATTGTAAATAAATTATAGAAAAAATCTAATTTCTTTTCTTTTCTTTTTTAATTATTCAATTTAATTAATGAGCTATGAGTCTATTAAAAATAGTAGAAATTTCTTTTATATTGATACTCAAGAATATGAAATAATGATTAAGGAGATTATTAATAGGATATTTTTACAAGGCAATATATTAATTATTTAATTAAATTAATATACATATAATCTTTAAATACAATTATCAGAAATTCAATTATAAAAAAAATGGATATCTTTAAAAAGATGTGAAAAAAATTGAGTAAAGAAATAATAACGGGGCTAAAAGCGACTTTCTTAATCCACTTTATAGTTGGTCTCATCTTAGGAATTGTCTTCTTGTTGTTTCCGATAGAATTAGGAACCTTAATGGGTATGAGTATTGGGGAGCCAGAGACATGGCGATTACTTGGTGCGGCGATTATGGGCTTTACAATAAGTTCTATTTTTGCAGCAAGGGAAAAAGAGTGGGAAAAAGTGAAAATCCTTGTAGAAGCTGAGATTGTATGGACCATTTTGGGTACCATAGTTATAGGTTATTGGTTAATCTTTGCCAGTGGTCCTGTGTTAGGTTGGTTATTTTTTATCATCCTTACAGCATTCGCAGTAGCTTTCATATTTTTCTACTATCAGCAAGAAAAGTAGTTTAGTGGATGGAAAAATAAATTCTTTTACTTATAAGCCAGTGTATTAATATTTAATAGGTATAAAACAGAAAAAATATTATTTAATTTTTTTTTTTTCTCTCTGTTTTTTAAAGATACAAACCTTCTGGTCGATATTCTGCCATATTGATAATTTTTCCTTCAAGCCTTGATTTTTCGGCAGCAAATGCCATTATGTGGCTTTCAAGAGAAGCCTTAGCGTCTGTTAGGGGTTTTGAAATATTTCGTTTCATTAAATCTATAAATGCATTCATAAGCCCAGTATCCCCTCCACCATGTCCAGTCAGTTGTAGATGCCCTTCAAATATTTTTTCTTTCTTTCCAGATAATTTATCATAAAGCCAGATTTGTTCTCCCGAAAATAAAAATTCTCCGATTAATGTTGCTTTAGTCCCATCAATTCGGATACTTCTACCTTCGAAGGCTGAATGACCATGAACAGTGAGATTTGCTGTTACTCCATTTTCAAATTCTATATTAACTGTTTGGTGATCAACTACATTATTATCGCAATGATACACACATCTCCCATAAGGACCTTCTTTAAGTGCTTTCATTTTTCCTTCATAGGTTAAATCATCTGTAATCACACTTACTGGCCATCCATGCCATTCAACAGCATCTTTAAGCGGTGGGATTATTTTACTTAAGATTTTTACTGTAGTTCTGTGTTTAATTGCAAGCCATGCAAAAAATTTTATGATTTTAATGTCACAATCCAAACCCACCCGAAATAAAGGCGTATTATCTATATAAATAAAGGGAGCATAAAAAATACATTTATCGGCATAAGGACAAACATCTAGGCAACGCTTAGGTGCACCTTCAGGAGCATTTTCTTTTTTATAATATAATAGATTTCCAAATGAACTAATTTTTTTTGGTGGGACTCCAACCATCCAATACAATAAATCCAAATCATGACAGCATTTAGCAAGGATCATTGGGGAAGATATTTCAGAATTTCTCCAGTTTCCTCGTATGTAAGAGTGACTATAATGAAAATAAGATACATTTTCTTTACATTCAATATTAATTACTTTGCCTAATTTTCCACTTTGTATAGTATCATAAATTGTAGAATAAAAATCGGTATATCTCAACACATGACAGATTTGGAGGCGCTTACCGGTTTCTTGGGCTTTATTAACAAGTTGAACACACTCATCTAATTTATTTGCCATAGGTTTTTCTAATAAAACATCATACCCTTGTTCCATAGCTAGTAATGCAGGTTGGGTATGCATATTATCTTGTGTAGTAATAATAGCAGCATCCGCAAATTTATCCTCTGCTAAAATATCTTTCCATAAATTATAGCTTCTATTTTCCGGAATTTTATGGATTTTCATAAAATTATTGCGTTTAATAGGATTTGGTTCTGCGACACCAATGATTTGTATTTTATCCTTATTACTTTCCGCATATCTTCCATATGCATCACGACCACGCTGGCCAGCACCACAAACTATGGCAGTAATTGGTTTTTCCATTTTTCTCATCTTAATTTTTATTATAAAGACAATTAATTAGAATTTATAATTTTTGTTAAGATTTATCAATTTCATTCACTAATTACTTAAAAGAATTTGAACTTATAGAAATCAGAAAAAAATAATTTAAATAATAGTAAATTAGAATAAAAAATAAGAAAAAGTAATTGATTTTAAGGATAAAAATATGAAAATATCAGCAATATTATGGGGTATTGTTTTTTTATTTGCAGCAGCGTTTTTTTTTATTGTTTCTACATGGTTTCTTGTTTTTTTATATCCTATTATTCAAGAGGAGATGGCATTAACATTGTTCTTAATTTTATTATATATTATTGCAATATTAATTGGACTTATTTTTGTAGCGGCAATGGGTAGATGTTTCTATAACGCTAAAACCGGAGATATTGGGATTGCCAATTGGATTAAGATTTTTGGTCTAATTTCAGTTGTCTTTTTCGTGTTATTTATATTACTTTGGATATTTCTTCCCTAAGATGGAAGAAAATAGAAAAAAATTATTGAAATAAAAAATTTTTTAAATTAAAGACTAGCTTTTTATTTTTTTTATCCTCGAAATCTTTTTTGTAATGTTTTTCCGTGTAGTTTGAATGACAAAAATAGAAATCCAAAGCCAAAAAGCAATAAAATACCAAAATCAATCAGTATTCCGAATGATCCGAACGCACTATTTCCTGACAACCCGAAATTTATAATGTCTATAAAATAAGTCAGCGGAGATATCATTGCACTGGGTACAGATTCAATTGGCATAAAAAGTGGGCTTATAAAGATTAGTGGAAATTTGATTATTACCGTTAAAATCATAGTACTTGCGGGTGTATCTGATGGCGGGACTGATAAAATGATACTAATACAGGAAAATGAAAATGATGACACAAGAATTCCAACAATAATAATTACCAAATTTAGCGAACTCCAAAATGAAAAAATTAAAAGACCTAATATTAAAGGAACAATTGAAATAATCGAACCAAATAGAAATGAAGCCCAAACATCTCCTAATATAATTGTTTTTATTGAAATTGGACAAGTTATTAATCTTTCGAGGGTTTTTTGTCTTGTTTCCCATGGAAAAGTTATAGGTCCAATAGATGTTGCAGATAAAAAGAGAACCATCGCCATTAATCCTGAAATAATATAAATAGGAAGTATCTCTCGTCCAATTGTCATTGCAAAAAAAAAGATCCCCGGAAATAAAAATCCTTGAATTACTACTGGTCCTTTATTATAATAAATCCTTAAATTTTTTTTCGCAATAGCAATAGATCTTTTCATTTGGGAACTAAATTGTTCAATCTTTGATTTTTTAGGAAATATTGATTCTTCCTTAATTTTAACTACCTCTTTCAATTATCTTTAAAAATACTTCTTCTAAACGAGGTTGATGAGTATTTAATCGTTTTATTTCTAATTTATTTGTTTTAGCAAAATCTGTAATTTGTATAATAGCTAGATTCACTTCATAAACAATAACGGAAAAACCATCCTTAACTTTCTGTACTTTTTTTATTGAACTTAATTTTTCGAATTCTTCTTTATTAATATCTTGATTGAAAGAGATATCAATTTCTTGAAATTCTTGAAATAATTTCTTGAGATTCTCTGGAGTATCTAAACTTACAATTTTTCCTTTATTTATTATAGCGATTCGATCGCATAATTCATTGGCAACTTCCATATCATGAGTTGTTAAAAAAATCGTCGTTCCATTCTGGTTGTATTCTTTTAATAATTGCTTTATTATTTTAGCACTTTGAACATCTAATCCAACAATGGGTTCATCAAGAAATAATATTATAGGATCATTCATAAGCGCCATACATAATAATAATCGTTGTTTCATGCCTTTTGAATATTTTCTCGTTTTGAAATTTCGTTTTTCAAATAGTTCAAATTGTTTTAACAATTTTTCAGCGCGTTCTTTATTGATTTTTTTAGGTACACCATACAATTCACCTATTAACGTTAAGTTTTGCATACCTGTAAGATCTGGATAAACATTTGCCATTTCAGGGACATTTCCAATAATTTGCTTAATAGGAATAGGATCTTTCCATACATTTTTTTCAAAAATTTTAATTTGTCCATTTGTTGGTTTTAGTACTCCAGTCATCATTCTAAATGTTGTTGTTTTACCCGCTCCATTTGGACCTAAAAAACCAAATATTTCACCTTTATTTACGGAAAAATTTACTTCATCTACAGCGTGGACTTCCCCAAAATATTTCGAAAGATTTTCAACTTTTATAACATTCATTTTCGATGTTCTCCTTTTAAATTCAAATAATTTTTTGTTTAATCTATGCTTTAAGTTTTTCTATAAATCATCAAAGATTCTATTTTTCCCTTCTTTTTTCAATTTCTCAAAGAATTCTTGTCCATGACACTTTATAATTTGATCTTCTGAGCATTGCCCATCTTCGAAGCCATCCCGAATTTCGGGTTTATCACATTCACAATCATCAGCATGTGATTTTTCTGTTTTATAAAACATTTTTTATTTTCTCCAAAAATTTTTTAATATTATTTACACTATATTAATTGAAGTATTTAAACTTCAAAGAGTGAAGTATTGAAGTATAGGTGAATTATGGAAGTAACTATCTAAAACTAAAGTGTAAGAAAAAAGGAGGTATTTTAAAATGGATCAAGATATTAAAGATGAAACACAGCAAGAGCCACTCCGTTGGCATTGTGTTCAGCATAAGGACTACCATAATTGTAAAGATGAGTGTTATTTTCAAACTGCATTAACTTTATTTGGAAAAAAGCATACATTAAGCATTATTCGATTGTTATTAATTCATGATAAATTACGTTTTAATGAGATATTAAAGGAATTATCTGCAA
>JAHLWE010000038.1 GCA_019058135.1 Promethearchaeota archaeon
TTTATGAATTGTTCGTGATATTATTTCAAATTTTAACGATGCAAAACATTTATTTCCTTGTAATTTATGATATTTAATAGCGTAATTATAAAAATTATAATGAGGTAATTAAGATTCGAGTGCGTGCTTGTTTAAAGTGAAAACAGTACGTACTAATTCATCCAGCTAATTTCATAAGTTCGCAGATAGTAAATAAGTTTGAGAAGGACCACTCAAGGCATACGATTGTAACAATGGAGTTAAGTGCGGTTAAGGATTATTACATAAATGTTGAAAAAATTAAAAATGAATCACCAGTGAAAGTATCTGGGGATGGATGAAATAAGATTTATTCTTTAGGTTTCAATTTATAATTACTTTTTTTAAAAATAAAAAAAAAGAATAAAGGAAAATAACTATTTTGTGGCTTTAATAAGGTTTAGGAATTTTTCTTGAAATTCATCAATTTTTTCCTGGACTTTTTGGATGATCTCTGCATTTTTCATATCTGATGAAATTTTACAGATCTCTATTGGAGTTCCGGAAGCGAAAACTGTTTTAGATGCTTCATCTTCATCCTCGGTGGAAGTATCTTCCCTACTAAGATCGAGTTCCAAATAGAGCTTTTTATTTTCTTCCCACACATTACCATTCACGTAATATAAGATATCATCGGAGAGTTTAAGGGATTTATCTTTTTGAATACTTTCTTCCAGATTTTCTTGGATTACATCGCCTGCATAACTTAGGTTCTCGATTAATTCTTCTCGATCAATTTTCTCTACATTTTTTACTTCAAAAATATCCAATATTGTATCTAATAGGCTAGGCATGATTAAATATGAATAAATGTTCTTTTTTAAACTTATTTTTATAATATTAATTAAGAAGGAAAAAAAAACATTAGATAATGCCTAACACTATTTTAATGGAATTAAATAGGAGATTAAAGTCATTGAATTATCTATGTAGCAAAAAATTTTGAAAAATTCCATTATTTACCTTTCTTAATTTTTTTTGAAGTAATAAAAAATTTATACAATGACTTGTATATAATAAAATAGAAAATATTAAGAAACACTAAATCTATTAGACCTGAAAATATGAGAATTTTCGAAGATTTTTACATTAGGAACAAAATAATTTTTGATAAGTTGGGAATAGTTAAAGATGTAAATGAATCAAGGGTTTCTAGGGATCTTGATTTATCATCTACAATAGATATTGATAATTTCATCAAGAATTTATCGAGTCCAAGATTTTTGGGGAGTAATTTTAGTAAAAGAGACCATATTAAGACATCAAATTCATTCATGGGGATTTTAAGAAATCAGATTTTATATTACAATATTGTAAAAAAGGGGAATTGGATATTATTCAATCCTTTAGTTAAAGCTTTAATCATATTGTGGTGTATTTTTAACATAACAATGTTAATTTTGATATTATTTTAAATTTGGCTTTAAACCTATTTGATCTCGACATTCAAATGTTTTTTTAATATTATTAAGCAAATTTTTATTAAGGTTTTATTATAATTAGCTTCTTAGGGAATCCCAATTAAAGTAAAGGATTTTTAATTGCTTTTATTTATTTTAATTAATATTATCATCTATAAATTTATTTATATAAAAATATCTTTTCGGAACTGAATTTAATGGATTATGATGTAATCATTATTGGAGGGGGAGTTACTGGGTGTTGTATAGCTAGAACTCTTTCTCTTTATGATTTAAAGATTTGTCTTTTAGAGAAAGAAGCCGATATAGCATCAGGAACTACTAAAGCTAATTCTGGTATAATTCATGCGGGTTATGCAGCAGATCGAAAATATGTAAAAAGGAAATTTTGTATTCATGGGAATAAATTGTTCGATCTGGCACATAAGGAATTAAATTTTCCCTTTAAAAGAACAGGAACATTAGTAGTTGCACTTGAAGAAAGACAAATTAAAGACTTGGTATATAAAAGAAATTATGGTACAGAAGATGGTGTTCCAGGTTTAGAGATTATTATCGATAAAAATCGGATTAAGCGAATGGAACCTCAATTAACGGATAAAGTAATAGCGGTTCTTCATGCCCCAAGCGGAGGAATTGTAAGTCCTTATGAATTAACATTTGCGTTAGCTGAAAATGCGCATATGAACGGAGTAGAATTTTTTAGAGAGCATGAAGTTATTGGTATAAATAAAATAGTTGCCGGTTTTGAGGTAGAAACAAAACCCAAGAAATTTACTTCAAGGATTGTAATTAATGCAGCTGGTCTATTTGCTGCTGAAGTTTCACGAATGGCTGGAGCTGATACTTTTGAGATATATCCGCGAAGAGGGGAGTATATTTTATTTGATAAAGGCTTAATTCATCTTAATAAAGTTCTATTTCCGATGCCAACAAGGTTATCTAAGGGAATTTTAGCTTCACCAACAATTCATGGTCATGTATTTATTGGTCCAAATGCAGATAATATTTTAGATATTGAGGATATATCTACAACAACTAGAGGGCTTAAGGAGATAATATCTGGGGGTGTAATGCTTGTTCCAAATTTACCATTAAATGCAGCAATTCGTAATTTTGCGGGATTACGTGCAGTTTCAAATACAATGGATTTCATTATAGAAGCGACAGAAATGGTTGGTTTTGTGAATGTTGCCGGTATTTTATCGCCGGGACTTACTTCTACATTTGCAATTGCAGAAGAAGTTGTGAGAATTTTAATTGAAGATTTAGGTGAAGAATTAAAGGAAAAAGAGAAATATAACCCATATAGACCAAAACCAGAGCATCTTTCGGATTTTACTAAAATGAAACTTAACCAAAAAATTAAGGAAAATCAAGCGTGGGGACGAATTATATGCAGGTGTGAGACCATTCCTGAAGCAGAAATTGTTGATTCAATCCGTAGACCTGTAGGAGCAACAGCAATCGATGGAGTTAAGTTTAGATGTCGGGCTGGAATGGGACGGTGTCAAGGTGGCTTTTGCATGCCGAGGGTAATGGAAATCTTATCTCGAGAATTAAATATTCCTTATGATGAAGTGACTAAAAGAGGAAAGGGTTCGCATTATTTAGTAAATAAAGTGCTATGCATAGAGTTAACAGAAGATAGCAAGGAATCTGAGGAGGTTGCAGAAAAGTGAAATCATTAGATGTAGATATTGCAGTTATTGGAGCAGGGTCTGCAGGGTTGGGAGCAGCAATTGAAGCTAAAAAACAGGGTATGGATGTATTGATATTAGAAAGAAATGATGAGCTCGGTGGTATCACGTTACAATGCATACACAATGGATTTGGCCTTAAAATATTTAAAGAAGATCTTACAGGACCTGAATATATTCAAAGATTTATTGATGAAGCGAAGGAATTAAAAATTCCATATAAACTGGATACCATGGTAATAGAAATTACCGAAGATAAAGAGATTTACGCAGTAAATAAAAAGGAGGGCCTCTTAAGAATTAAGGCTAAAGCAATTATTTTATCAATGGGATGCAGAGAAAAGACAAGAGGAGCTATCAATATTCCAGGTTTTCGACCAGCTGGAATGTATACTGCGGGACAAGCTCAAAGGTTTGTGAATATCGAAGGATATATTCCCGGAAAAACCTTTGTAATTTTAGGGTCAGGAGACATTGGTATGATAATGGCAAGGAGATTAACTTGGTTAGGCTGTGAGGTTAAAGCAGTTGTGGAAATTAAGTCATATGTCAGTGGATTAATAAGAAATCAAGTTCAATGTTTGGAAGATTATAATATACCTCTTATTTTAAATCATACAATAACAAAAATTCATGGGAAAGAAAGAGTTGAGGGTGTTACAATTTCCAGTGTCGATCAAAATTGGGATCGGATTGTAGATTCAGATCAATATATTGAATGCGATTCAATACTTTTATCAGTTGGGTTAGTACCAGAAAATGAATTAACAACCAAAGCAGGGGCGGAATTATCTAATAACGGAGGTCCCATAGTAGATGATAATTTAGAGACTATTATGGACGGAATTTTTGCATGCGGTAATGTTCTTCAAGTTCATGATCTCGTTGATAATGTTTCTGAAGAAGCTAAGAGAGCTGGCAAAAATGCTGCTATTTACGTGAAAGAAAGGTATGGTAAGGAACAAATTAAAAAGGATCATATTAAGATAATCCCCGGGATAAATGTTGGATATGTAAAACCTGATTATGTGAATTTTTCCAATTTAGAAAATCTCTTACATTTTCATTTAAGAGTTAAAGAACCCGATAGAGATGTTATTATTGTAATTAAAGAAGTAAACAAAATTATTTATCAAAGAGTAAGATCCTTTGTAATTCCAAGCGAAATGATCGAAGTCAGGACCAAGTTTAAACCAGAAGTTATTTCTCCAAATTGTAGGGAATTAAAAATTGAGGTGTTACCTGTGTCATTATTGGAAGTTTTAGATGAGGTGGGATAATAAATGTCAGAGAGTAGCAAAAAAGATAAGTTATCAGAAGATAAAAAAGTTATTAGATGTATAGTATGTCCAACTGGTTGTGAGATCACAGCCGAGAACGTTGATGGAGAGGTTAAGATTATAGGTTTTGGGTGTAAAAGAGGAGAGGAATATGCAAAGGAGGAACTTTTTGAACCAAAAAGAATTGTTACAGCAACCATGAGAGTTGAGGATGGATTTCTACCCATTATTCCAGTAAGAACTGAGAAACCAATCCCAAAAGAATTGGTATTTGAAATAATTAAAGAACTCTCAAGTATTAAGGTCAAGGCACCAATTAAAGTAGGTGATATTTTAGTTGAAAATATTCATAATTTGGAAGTTAATGTTATATCAAGTAGAGATATGCCAATAAAAACTTAAAACACTACTAAAAATTCTTTTTTTCTGAGATTTGAAGTATAGTTTAAAAGAGAAATAAAATAAAAAGATTTTTACTTAAAATTCTTCTCCACATTTTCGGCAAACCTTTTTCTTAGCGTATATTGGTGCGCCACTTTGATAATATAACACTTTATTTCTATTTTCAACTTCAGAAAATTGTAGGGAACCACATTGGGGGCATTTAATCCTTCCTTCAACTGGTTTTTCTTCAACTTTTTCTTTAGCTTCTTGTTCTTCAACAACTTGAGAAGGCTTTCTCATCTCAACAGTTTCAGTGGTTGGTGTAACACTGGGACCTTTTACACTTGAAGATTTAACATTCTCAATTATATTGTCTAATTTACTCTCAATTTTTTTTAATTCAGATTTTAAATTGACTAACTCATCAAGAATTTTTTTTTGAAATTCAGTCATACATAATTAATCCTAATTTTTCTATAAAAATCTATATTTTATTAGGAAAAAATTAGATTGGAAAAAAAAAA
>JAHLWE010000481.1 GCA_019058135.1 Promethearchaeota archaeon
AACTTGTATCCATCAAATTACCATCTAAAATTGCTAAATATGCCGGGTGTATTAGATTACAACCATCAATTGTTATAGAAACTTTAGAATTTTACTATAAACAACCTCTTGCTAATGATACCATTGTATGTCGATGTGAACGAGTAACAGTTGGTGAAATCAGAAAATGGATACGTAAAGGAATAACTGATTTTAATGAGCTTAAAGCTTTAACTCAAGTTGGAATGGGAGCATGTGGAGGCAAAACATGCACTCCTCTTATTTATCGCATCTTCAGTGAAGAAGGAGTATCTCTTGATGAAATTACCCTCGGAACATTACGTCCTTTATTAATAGAAGTCCCCATGGGTCTTTTTGCTCGAACAAAGGAGGAGGATAAATATAGAATATGATGTAATTATAATCGGTTCGGGAAGTATTGGAGTTCCAACTGCATTAGCCACAGCTCATGGGGGACTTAAAACACTCGTTATTGAAGTATTACCTTCTGTTGCTCAAGGAGACAATAAACATGCAATTGGTGGAATTCGAGCAACTCATTCACAAAAAAGTAAAATCTGGATTTGCCAAAGATCCATAGAAATCTTTTCTACTTGGAAAAAGAAGTACGGGGATGATATTTGGTGGGTTGAAGGGGGTTATGTTTTTATAGCATTTACAGAAGAACAAGAGAAATTGCTAAAAGACACTGTTGATCTTCAAAAAAAATATGGCTTAAATATTGAATATGTTGGTGCGGAAAAAATTAAGGAACTTATACCTGGTATTAATGATCAAGGGTTATTGGGAGGAACTTTTAGCCCTAAAGATGGAAATGCTTCCCCTTTATTAGCCTTACATTCCTTTTATCGGCAGTCAATAAATTGGGGGGCAGAATATAAATTTAAAGAAAAAGTTATTGATATTTTAAAAGATAATAAGAAAGTAACTGCTGTTAAAACTACAAAGGGCACCTATAAAACAAAAAATATAATTAATGCAGCTGGAGCTCTTGCAAAAAATATTGGTCAAATGGCTGGAGTCGATATACCCGTGCAACCTGATTCTCATGAAGCTGGAATTACTGAACCTATTAAAAAATTTTTTTCACCTATGGTTGTTGATATACAACCCTGCATAGATCCTAAATTTGGAAATTCAAAAAATTATTACTTCTATCAGAATAAAGAAGGACAAATTATTTTCTGCCTTACTCCTGATCCAAGCAAATTTGGCACAGATCGAAGAGAAACAAGTTCCTTCTTACCGCAAATCTCAAAGAGGATGATTAAACTTTTACCTCGTTTGCGCAATATAAAAATAAGACGAACATGGCGTGGGTTATACCCAATGACTCTTGATGGAAATCCTATTATTGGACCTGTTAATAACCTTAAAGGATATATTAATGCTGTTGGGATGTGTGGACAAGGCTTTATGCTTGGTCCCGGGGTGGGGGAACTTCTAAGTCGTCTTTTAACTAGGAAAATTAATTCTCAAGATAATGAAATTCTTGAAGATCTATCATTATATCGAAATTTTTATCAAGTAGAAGATTTAAAGTAAAAATTTAAATAAAAAAATTATAGTATTACTCAAGTTAATAATTAAAGTAGAGAAATTATGATAATAAATAATTAAAATTAATGAAATTAGTGGTGCAGAAAAATGACACGACATTTATTAAAGATCTCTGATTTCACAAAAGAGGAATCCGAGAAAATTATTAATAAAGCAATTGAAATCAAGGCAAATATGGAAAAATATAGTACTATTTTAAAAAACAAAACCCTTTTAATGCTTTTTGAGAAACCATCTTTAAGAACTCGTATTTCTTTTGAAACAGGAATGGAACAACTTGGTGGCCATGCAATTTTTTATTCAATAAAAGATTCTCCTCTTGGAAAAAAAGAGAATATACATGATACAGCAAAAGTTACCTCAAGATTTGTTGATTTAATTGCTGCCCGAGTTTTTAAAAGGGAGGATATTCGTGAACTGGCAAAACACTCAGATGTTCCCGTTATAAATATGTTGGATGATTTCGCCCACCCTTGTCAAATCCTTAGCGATTTTCAAACTATTAAAGAGAAAAAAAATCTTCTTATAGACTTGAAACTCTCATATTTTGGAGATTCTCATAATAATGTTACCTATGACCTTATGAGGATGACTGCAATGTTTGGTTTAAGAATGGATGTTGCTTGTCCCAAGGGTGTGGAGTATTCCCCTGAACAAGAAGTACTGGACGAGGATGCAGAACTTTCAAGGAATACTGGAGCCGAAGTAAGTATAATTGATAATGCAATGGAAGCCGCAAAGGAATCTGATATTGTTTATACCGATTCATGGATGTCTTATGGAATTCCAGAAGAGCAAGAAGAAGAAAGAAAGAAAATTTTTATGCCTTATCAAGTAACCCCCAATGTTATGTCAGCAGCAAAATTAGATGCAATTTTCATGAATTGTCTACCCGCAATGCGAGGATATGAGCAGACTACCGATGTTATTGACGGTTCTCAATCTATAGTATTTGATCAGGCAGAAAATCGCTTGCATGCGCAAAAAGCAATAATATTATTTTTACTAGACAAATTTTAAAAAAAGAATTGCATACATTTTGGAGAAAAATTGTTATGAAAACTTTAATCGTTGCGCTTGGTGGAAATGCGCTAATAAGATTTGGAGAAGAAGGAACTACTGAAGAACAGTTTAGAAATCTACGAACTCCAATCAAACAAATTGCAGAATTATCAAAGGAATATAATATCATTATCACACATGGAAATGGACCTCAAGTTGGAAACCTTCTATTGCAACAAGAGGGAACCAGTGAAGTCATAAAAAGACACCTGGGAATTTTAGTAGCTGAAACCCAAGGACAAATTGGTTATATGATCGAATCAACCTTAGACGAGGAACTTATGCACCTTAATATTGATGTTGAAAAACTATTTCTTACCGTCTTAACATATGTACAGGTTGATCCTGAAGATCCAGCATTTAAGCACCCAACGAAACCAATCGGACCTGCTTATTCAGAACCAAGGTCTGGATTTGTAAAAACTCCAAAAGGATGGCGACGGGTTGTTCCTTCACCGAAACCAATTAAGATTTATCAATGGCGTGAAATAAAAAAATTGATGCAAGAAAATTTTATTGTAATCGCTTGTGGTGGCGGAGGAATTCCAGTTATAAAAGAGGGTAAACGATTGCAGGGAGTAGAAGCCGTTATTGATAAGGATCTTGCAAGTGCAAAACTGGGCGAACAAGTTGAAGCAGATATTCTATTAATTGCAACTGATGTTGAGTATGTTGCTTTAAATTATAAAAAATCAAATCAAAGGAATTTACATAAGCTTTCAATTTCGGAAGCAAAAAAGTATTTAAAGGAAGGTCAATTCCCAGCTGGAAGTATGGGCCCAAAAATAGAAGCTGTTATTAGCTTTATAGAATCTTGTGGAGAAAGGGCAATTATAACATCAATTGAAAATATTAAAACAGCATTGGAGGGAAAAGCAGGAACACATATATACAAATAACTTATTTTTTAATTTAATTATTATCCTCCTTGAAAATAGAAAAAATAGTTAGGAAAAAAAAAATTAGATTATGAGATATTCATTCAACAATTACATCTTCAATTATCTTCAATGCCCAATCAATTTCTTCCTTGGTAATTATTAAAGGTGGAGCGAAACGAATAGTTGTTGAGTGAGTATCCTTCGCTAGAATTCCCTTTTCTTTTAGGTTCTCTACGAAATGTCTTACATCTCCCTTAAACTCAATGGCGATTAATAATCCCTTCCCTCTCACTTCTTTAACTGGGACTTTGGTTTTTTTATTTGTAATCTTTCGTAATTCCTTAATAAAATAACCTCCAACCTCTCTTGCTCGTTCTGCGAGATTTTCATTAATATGAATATCCAATGATTTCATAGCAACTGCAGCTGCTAAAGGATTACCACCAAAAGTACTTCCATGAGTTCCTGGAGTTATTACATCTGGACCGATAATTTCAGTTGTTGTTACAACTGCCGAAACTGGATATACTCCCCCTCCAAGTGCTTTACCTAGTAGAAACATATCTGGTTTAACATTTTCATGATCACACGCGAAAAGCTTACCAGTTCTACATAAACCCGTCTGTATTTCATCAACCATTAACAAAACATTATATTTAGTGCAAATTCTTCTAATCTTTTTTAAATATCCCTCTGGAGGGATTTTTACTCCTGCCTCTCCTTGTATTGGTTCAACCAAAAATGCTGCTACATTTTCGGGACCAATTTCTAAGATTGTATTTTCTAATTTTTGTGCGTCTCCGTAAGGAATAATTATAAATCCTGGCGTAAAAGGACCAAAATTCCCAAAATATCTTGCATGTTGAATATCCGTACTTAATCCTACAATTGTAATTGTTCTACCA
>JAHLWE010000482.1 GCA_019058135.1 Promethearchaeota archaeon
CCATTTATGTAATATTTCTATCATTTCCAGCCTCAAAAAATTCTCATAAGATGTCTCGATCAGTAGGATTCCATGCAATATTTGTGTTCCTAGAACATGCACCATCAGTATCTTTAATAACTAAGCCAAAAACATTTATATGACACTCTTCTAATTTATCCATTACCTCATTTACATTGAGACCATTTTGAGCAAATTGATAATCTAATTTTCTAAACCCTTTTTGGCCTCTAACCGGCATTAATCCCATAGCGTAAATTTTCTTTACTGCGAAAATTATGTGTAATTTTTCAACTTTCTTCAAGTCCATTGAAAAATATTTTGACCAATCTACTGTTTTTATCAAATTAATTCCTATTATTTTAAATTTTAAATATATTTATAATAGTTGATATTTAGAACATTTTTTCAAACTAATTTTTTAATTAATTTACATTATCTTTTAAGATTCTTTGTAATAAAATTTGGATCTATTTCAAAACCTTTTATTTTTTATTGTGTGTAATTATTATTAATGAATGCAAATAAGACTAGTAATAAAAGTACATTAAGTCAATATTATGAAATTGATAATAGTATATATCAACGTTTTGATGCAAAAAATCATATGATCTATAGGCCTTTTTGGGACAAGACTTTACCAACTTATAGACAAATGTTTTTTACTAATATTGAAAAACATATCAAATCTAAGAAAGGAGGATATACACGTTTTGATTTCGCTTTTGTGAAAGCTGGATGGACAGTCTATGAAAAATTTCCATTTGCATTTGCATGGGAAGGGGAAAAAATTCAAACAATAAATGAATATGGTACAAATTGGACAAAATCCAAATATATTATTGAAAATCCTAATGAATTTACTCAAAAAATAAAAAAAGTTGCAAAATTCTATGGAGCATCGCTAGTGGGAATTACAGATATTGACGAAAAATGGATTTATAACACTGGTTTGAAAGTGAAAGCTTTATCAAAAATAGAAATGGAAAGAAATGGAATTAATTCTACTAAGAAAGACGATACTTTTTCTAAACAACCCATTTCCTTACCGAAAGGAATTAATAAAGCTATTGTAATGGCAATAGAAATGAACTCAGATGGAATAGCAACTGCACCTGCACAACCATCCTCGGCATCATCTGCTATTGCGTATTCAAAAATGGCATTTTCAATAGCATGCGTTGGCGAATTTATTAGAAATCTTGGGTATAGAGCGATTCAATGTGGAAACGATACAGCTTTAAGCATTCCTCTAGCAATCGATGCAGGTTTAGGCGCTTTAGGGAGATCAGGCTTACTAATCACTCCTGAATATGGTCCAAGGGTTAGAATTTGTAAAGTCTTTACAGATCTACCATTAAAATCTGATAAACCTAACTCTAAATTTATTAAAAAAATAAATAAAATTTGTAGGGATTGTTATAAATGTGCTGATGCTTGTGAAAATGGTGCAATAACTAAGGATAGAGAGCCGAGCTTTAAAGGAGAATCATCATCAAACAATCCAGGTATCAAGAAATATTACGTAAATGTCGAAAAATGTTTTGAATTTTGGGTAAAAAATAGCGGCGATTGCGGAAATTGCATCGCAGTATGCCTATTTTCTAAAATTAATAAATCTATAACACCTAGTGAATTTTGGAATAAAATATAAAAATAAAGAGTAAAATGATTTTTAATTAATATTTGTTGAGTGAAAAATTATTAAAGTAGTTTACTTATATTTTATTTACTAAATACAAAAATATTGAATTTCTAGAAATCTAGTATTATTAATTGCTAAGCATTATTAATTGCTAGATTTTTAAAAAGGGTTTAAGATTAGGTTTATGGTGGAATATAAATATATTTTTAAGGTTGTAATTTTAGGAGATGCCTCAGTTGGAAAAACTACTCTAACATATAGATTTATAACAGGAGATTTTTTACAAACCCTTAAAAGTTCAATTGGAACCACACTCTATTCCAAACTTGTGGAATATAAAGGAGATTCAATAAAATTACAAATTTGGGATTTTGCTGGGGAAAAAAGGTTTCGATTTTTATTATTAGGTTATATTGAAGGAGCCAATGGTGCTTTTTTAATGTATGATATTACAAGTTCAATTTCATTTTTACACCTTCAAGAATGGCTAGATGTTGTAAGACAACAAGAGGGACATATTCCTATAATGTTAATTGGATCAAAGTTAGATTTAAAAAAATATAGAACTGTTAATAAAGAAGAAGGTCAAAGTGTTGCGAAGCAATATGGTTTATTTTCATTTATTGAGTTAAGCTCCAAATCAGGAGAAAATGTTGAAATTGCTATGGAACAGATGACTAAAATTTTACTGGCTGATATAAACAAAAAAGAGATGTTTCATCTCTAAATTTTTTGTTGAAGGAGAAACGCTTGTTTTAGTAACTTTAATATTTAATATACAAAAAGGTAAAATAACTAAGAATAAAGCCAATTATAAAGGTAAAAAACTAATTTTTTAATTTGGTAAATTAGATAAAATCTAATAAAAAGGTTTGATAAAAATATATAAACTAATAGAATTAAGTATATAACTATCTTTTAATTTATCATTCCAATTTGATTATTTTAAGTGAAAAAGATGTCAAATAAAACAAAATCTGATTTTTCATTTTCAGAAATAGAAAATAAATTAAAATCTAAACCCTTATTCACGCTTATATTTGTCACAGTATTAATGACTTTGTTTTTCATCCAAGGTTTAAAGGCTTATTTAACAGGATTATATATGGGCATGTATTATGCAGTATTTTCAGGGCAACCACAAAATTATCCCATCCTTCTTACCCTAATTTTTTTCTTTTTACCAGCCTTGACGAATACAATTGGCAAGAAGATTGAAAAAAGTCGTTTTATGATTTTTTCTATATATGTCATTACTATCATTAGATTATTAATGGCATTTCATCTACCATTTATATGGGAGGTTATCTGTTCGGGAGTAATAATCACATTTTACGGCTTTTTTATGAGCACATTCCTTACCCTTTGGGTTGAGGAAGCTGATGATATTGAACTAAATCATAAAGTAATAATAATTACATTTTCTATTTTTTGTGCCTTTCTAATTGATTATTTAATTAGAACAATTGGTGATTCCCAAGATATTTCACTATTACCACCGGGTTTAATCGCAGATTATTGGTTTATAACGCAATATATCTGGTTATTTATTCAAATTCCTTTAAGCTTTTTTTGTATCTATTTCACGAGATTGCATTTTCCAAGATTTTCCACAAAATCTAAAGAACATATAGAAAAAAAAGATAATTTCAGCACTCTTTATTCCCTAATCTTTATAGGATTAGGAATGTTTTTGTTTCTCTTAATTAATCTCTTCCTTTATCCCAACGCAATTGCTCAATATACCGCAACTAGTTATTCTTTTAATAACATTTTAAATATAGTTGCACTAATGATTGTGATTTGTATAATACTATTTGTAAACATAGATTTAGTTTTAAATAAAAAAATAATAGGAATTCTGAATGGTTTTATGATTTTGTCTCTGTGTCTATTCCTATTTCTTGGAAAAATTTTAACCTATATTGCAAGTATTCTCATTTCAATTTCTCTCGTAATCATGTATTTAAATTTCTATTTACTATTGTTCCGATTATTAAAAATAAATTTCAAATGGGAGAAACTAAAAACAATTTCTAATTATATAACAATTGGACTCGCCTTTTTAGTTTTATTTATTTTTTTACATGCCTTTGCAGATGAATGGGCATATAAATTTAAATTTTTAAAAGATCTAGGGCCATTCATATTACTACTAGCAGGAATTATTTCTTCTATTTCAACTTGGTTTTTAATTATAATAAAATCAAAAAAGGAGGAGGAAAATAGATGAGGAAAAATCATAGAATTATTCTTATATTTTTATTTTTCATTCCGCTGATATTTTCAATTATAATGTTTGGAGTTAGCGAAACTCCTGTAGAAAGTCCAACAAAAAATGAGTTTACATTTATGACATATAACATTCATTTTGGACAAGGTGGAGATAATTTACTAAATTTTGAACGGTTAGCACAAAACATTTTAGTCGCAGAGCCCGATATCATTGGACTTCAAGAAGTGGAAAATGGCAGAATGACAACTCAAGGGGTAGATATGACATTTTGGTTGGCAAAAAGATTAAATATGTATTACTATTATTATCCAGCAGAAAGTGAACATTCGTTTGGTTGCGCACTCCTGAGCAAATATCCAATAACATTTAAAATGGGCGAACAGATACCAAGCATTTCTATGAGAAGGGTTTATATCCATTGCGTCGTTAGAATAAATAGTTCACTCAAGTTAGATGTATTTGTAACACATCTTGGGACTAGTGCAGAGAATTTAACAAGACAAGTAAATTTTCTCGTTGAGAAAATAGAGCCGGTTTTTACATCTTCTACAAAACCAAAAATTTTAATGGGAGATTTTAATCTGCGTGTCAATTGGACCCATCCCGAGGAATCAACAATCTATCCGATTCATTCATATTTTAATAATACTGGGATAGCTGTTCCGGTTGATCAACGGGCAAGAATAGATCATATATACGCTTCAGGTTATCAAGAGATTGTTGATTACTATGTACTTAGAGACATGCTCCCAGAAGTTGACACACCTGCTGAATTTGGTTCTGATCACGTACCTACTGTAGCAACTCTAACTTTTCCTTAAAAAAAATCTACAATTTGTCTATTAATAAGTATAAGCAATTTTTAATAGATCACTTTTTTTCTTTAAAAATTTTTTATTAATTTAATTTTTTAAAATTTATTCTTTTTTATATAATATTAATCTAAATCAAGAAGAAAACTACATTTTATCATGTTATATAGATATTACAGCATTATTTTTGACTAAATCAAAATGATTAAATAAAACTTAAATCAAAATTATATACTATGGTTCTTTCAGATAATAGAAGAATTTTTGGAGAACATCTTACTTCTTCTAGAATATTCGAAAAATATATTTTTCCAGAAATAAAAGAAAATCTATATGATTATTTATGGATAGATTTATATGCAGGAGAAGGAAATTTAATTTTTCCAATCCTTAATCATATCCCTAAAAATAAACGAGAAATTTTCTTCAAAGACCATATTTTTATATCAGATATACAGAAAAAAATGATCAATAAATGTATAGAAATAGCAATTAATTATGATATTGATGAAAATATTGTAAAAAAAAATATTAAATTAAGAGATAATTTAAAAAATTTCCCGGAATTTGTACATGAATTCAAATATCCCATATATCATATCACAAATCCCCCTTATTTATACCTTGGATATATAAGAAAGAATCAAGAGACTCAAAAATATTTGCAATACTTTGATGGTGAGAATAAAGGATATCAGGATTTATATCAAATCGCAATGATGAATGATTTAAGAAATAATATTTCTAATTTAGTTTATATAATTCCTTCAAATTTTTTATTTGGCGCATCAGTCTCAAATAAATTTCGAGAAGATTTTTTAAAATGTTATAAAATTCTTAAAACTTACACGTTTGAGACTAAAATATTTGAATTTACAGGTACAAACATATGTATTATTTTTCTTAAAAGAAAGAAATATCCAAAAAATGAAAACTTAAAATTTTATGGAATAAAAATAAAAAAACAAAAAAACTCTGTTATTAAAAATTATATCTTAAAACCTGAATTTAAATATCGAGCTGGTTCAGAGTTCTATGAATTTCTTAAATATTATCAAGCAAAAAGTCCATTAAAAGTAAAATATTATTTACTACAAAAAGAAATTTCTAAAAATAAAGGAAATAATAAAATTGAAGTAATTGATGCAAACAAATATCACAACAATAAATATAAAAAATTTAAAATCAAGATTAATAATTCTTTAAAAAATAAGATTGATTCAAATATTTTATATATTCACACAGTTGATTCTGGATCAGATGACGGTAGGGCTGGTATAGGTATAGTAAAGGAAGATTTTAATGTTAATGGTATTTTGGTTACAAGGAATACTTATAGAACGCATCCAATTCAAATTTTTTTGACTCCTTCTCTCTCAATATATGAACAATCTTTATTAAAGGATTATTTCAATTCAGTATTAGAATATTTCCGAGAGAAACTTGATAGTGAATTCTTAACAACATATAAATATTCTAATGCGGATTACACAAGGAAATATTTTGGTCTTACACAAGTAAGAGGATTGATTGAAACATTCCCAATTTTGGATTTTAAAAAAAAACAAAAGGAAATTATTAAAAATTTAACTCAAAAAGAGGTAATAAATTACATCTTAAGTAATTTAAAGAATAACTCAAATAATGAAAAAATTGAAATTAGAATTATCAGTTCTTATATTTAAATAGAAAAAAAGGGGTGGTTACAAAATTCAGTGATAACAAACCAAGTTGATTGATAAAGTGAAGAAATCTTAAAGTAAATTTCAAAATATATAAATAGTTGAATGAAATACATTTATTTAACGTGTCAAAATCATCAGATATAGGACTAATAATTCTTATTATAGGAACATTTTTAATTGTATTTTCATTAATTTTTTCTTTATTTAGACCACCTCTAATCCATTTTTTCTCTATTCAAATTACCGGTTGGATTTTCCTTGGCATAGCATTTATATTTTTAATTATAACAAAAGACGAATATCACACACTTAAATTAAAGAATGGTTTCCCTTTAAAATTGGATCATTTAATTATTTTTATTTGCGCAATGTTAATTGCAATAACTTTTCTTATATTTATTGATATAAATGTTTACATATACACAGGTAAAAGTTCACTTTTTTCCATATACTTTCTTAGTTTTTTCTTTATACTCTCAATATCAACAATAATATTAAAACAAAAAAATAAAAAGTCAAATTAAAACACCCATCACTAACATTTGTAAACACCCAATTCTTTGTGAATACTCAAAATTTAGTGTTAATTAATTCATTCGACAATAAAAACTTGGTGGTCCAATTTGAAATATCTGAGATAAACCGCTTTATATTTTCCAAAATCTTTTCTCACCCAACTAAGGTGAATTTTAAGCCCTTGTTTTAAGAGCGTTAATTCTTTGTCGTTCGGGAAAATAGAGATATTTCGGTCTAATTCTAAAATCTTTGCTTTTTGTTTGACAATGTATTTTTGAAACGCCTCAAAATTGTGAAGAAACACTATTCCCTTAACGATAATATTTACTCCTTCTTCCGTCTTCATGTGATTTTTTAAGGAAGGGTATCGTTCGAGGTCTAAATTCATGCGCTCTGTCGCGTTATTAGTTGGCTTCAAACGCGTATCTTCCAAGTATTTGAACAAGTTCGGAAAGAGCGCGTAAAAATGATCGATTATATCGTCGACATCTTTTGAAATTTTTCCATAAAAACGCACTTCCGCTCTAACCAATTGCACTTCCGCCCGAAGTAGCGTAGAACGGTTAAACACGGCAAAAAGTGCTTTCTTTATTTCGTTGTACGGCTCGAGAAGGTCTTCTTTTAACTTCTTCCCCAACCCTGCCACTTCGTAAATCGCCTCGTTGAGGTTCTTTTTGTAGTGCGTTTGACAGCGCTGGACTATAATGTAGCTAAACCTCCTGCTTTTAAAGATGGAACCGTAATTGTTCGAGCCGTCCAGCACTAGCCCCTTGAACTTTGTTTTTCCTCCGCGTTTAGACTTCGAATAAAAATCCATTATGCTTCCCTTTTCCTTATCGGGAGAGTATTGCGCGTTCACGTAAAAATCGTCCCACAAATCAACCAAACTGAAAACAAAAGTCCTTTCCTTGTTCGTGTTCATGTGAATTTCATCGTAGCCGAAGTAGCCTGAAACGGGAAGTTTCGTGTTCATAACGACTTCGCGAATCGGTTCGAACGCTTCTTTAACCCAATTTCTAACGGACGATTCGGAAGGAACACATAAACCGATTACTCGAAAAATATCTAAAACCTGTCCAGGCGTGTTTCCCAAATAATAGAAATGTCTCGCTTTAGCCTTGAATTCTTCTTGATAATTCGCGTACTTGGGGATAAAATCGCCGTAATTTGAGTGGTACTCTCCGCATTTCTCGCACTCGTACCTTTGAATCTTTACATTTTTTAACACGCGCCCATCGCTCGTGTAAATAGTTCGATAATTTACGCCGTTTTTAGTCAAGGGAATATTATGCTCTCTACATATTGGGTTTTGCAGTTGAATCAAATTCTCCGGAAGTAAAACGAATTTATCTTCGGAATCGTTAGATTTTTTCTGAACCTTTCTTTCTTCCAATTTTTCATCTAATAATTCGCAGAACGACTTTAATTCTTCAGAAAAATCTGAAATTTCCGTCTGAATCTGCGTTATAGGGGTGGAATTTCTTTTAAATACGCTACTCATAGATAATAGTATTGTTATTCGTATTAATAAAGTTTAGGTTGAAGATCTTCTGGATATTATGGCATTAATTTTTCCTTAATAGCATATAACAGAAGAAATCTTTACAAATATATAGATTGAAGCCTTTCCAACATTAACCCGTTAAATCAATTTAAAAATTTTAATTTATAATTTTGAAAAAGTTGAAAAACCCTAACATTTGCGGATTCACCTTTTTTTTCATTTATATATTTTTGTCAAATTAACATTGTGTTTATTTTTAATTTTCTTCTCCATTATCCACCGAATTTTGAATTTATTTGATAAAAGTGAGATGTTTTTTACCTCTAATTTGATCAATTTCTCAAATTATATTATCTGATTATGAAATTATTAATAAAATATAGATCAATTTAAATTTCATATTATCTAAAAATAAAATTTAAATTATCTAGAAATTTGTGGAATAGTCGGAGATATCACTTAAGTTTAGACGATTATCAAAGTATAAGTGATATAATATCTTTTTCTCAGAAATATAAATAAGGGCTGAGGGTTTGAGTTAAATTCAAAAGAACTTATCTCGTGTCAAATTAGGGATTGAAGCATTATAAAATTAAAAATGAATTTTACTTTCAATTCAATTTTCATTTCAGTATATTAAAAAGAAAAACGATTGGTTCTCAAACAATGAAGATATATATGACCGCAAATCGATTATGTTCAAAATTAAACATTTTTGGAGTTAATTTATATAATGAAATAACAAAAACTGGATGGCTTCAAAAAAGAGGTAGAATTTTTTCCATTTTTTTTTATCTTACTCCATTATTATTGTGAATTAGGAATAGAATCATTTAAAAGAAAAAGAAGGGGTAGGTACAAAATCCAGTGATTTCGGGTGAAATTGATCGAGATTTGTAACCTAATTGCTTAAAGAAGAGAAATATTATTTGATTTTATAGAGCAAGGGTTGATTTCCACTGGAGAGGGATTAGGCAGAGAGGAAACATTTAAGAGGAGCCATTTCTTTGATCTTATTATGAGCTTTAACAAAATCAGAAGAAATTTGGCTCCCATTAAGATAGAACAAACC
>JAHLWE010000039.1 GCA_019058135.1 Promethearchaeota archaeon
ATTACTATTATACGCCAGCATCTCCATCGAATTTAGAGTCAATAGACCTTAATCTCGATATAGGTGAGATGATTATTAAATATAATCAAACACCAACCCCATACGTTGCGAAAATTGATGTTGATTTCGATATTGAAGGTCCATATGTAACTGATAAAACTTATACAGATTATTTTAAGCCAATTTCTTGGGTAAATACTAGCAGTCCCATAACATTTACTTTAGAGTCTAAACCGGACGCTTGGGTTTTTCCTATAAATTGGTTCTCTTTTCTTCATATTATCACTGTGACCGTAACTCTTAGAACAGATGTCATTTACGAGATTGATGCAACAACTACTACTGGAGGTGTAGAAATGACAGTTCCAAGCGGTGTTACTCTTGGTAATCTCCAACTTATATCTACTACGGGTGGGGTTTCCCTATCTACGGCGAAAAATTCTATTTTCCAAGGAGATTTAATAGCTCAAACAACAACAGGTGGAGTTTCGATATTAGCAAATGGCGCAAATTTTAATGCGAGTGTAAATGGACAAACTACTACGGGTGGACTTACAATGAATTTTACTAATTGTGTTTTTGGAGGAAATATAGTGGGGGATGTCACTACAGGTGGAATAGATTTTAAAATCTATAATCCAGAATTTACTCAAACCAGTCAATGGACACTTACTTCTACAACTGGTGTTATTGATATTGAGATTTACCAATATAAACCATCGGGTGCAAATATAACTGGGCAAGTAACAGTCACAACAGGTGGTATAGATGTAATTTACGAGGATAATCAGGCTTCAGTTGGTGCTAGATTTATTGGAACGACCACCACTGGAGGAGTTGATCTCGCAAATCTTGGAGGATTTACTCAAATTGGCAATGAAATATTAGAATCCAATGATTATGACACTGCCAGTTATAAATATACTTTTGATTTGCATACAACCACCGGCGGTATTGAAGTAAATGCCCAAAGTGCTTAAATAATAATTTTTAATTTCTTTTTTTTTGATTTTTTTTCTTTTAGTAAATGTTATCAAGATTTTTTAATTTAAAAAGCTAAACTACAAATTTCCTTATTTATTTTATATAGTATTTAATTTATTCAATCATTTGGTTCAAAGTCTTCATATGTATAAGTCTGAATTTAGTAAAAATGAAGGGGTTTATCGATTTAAAATAGATGTTCCATTTGAGGTTAAATTTGTGTGTATATATCTATTAAAAATTGATAATAAGAATGTTCTGATTGATGCGGGTTTAAATTTAGGGGATTGGAGTAAGGTTTTTTTTTCTGTATTAAATGATGCAAAATTAAATATCAAAGATATCGATTATTGTATTATTTCACATGCCCATTTAGACCATGTTGGCTTACTAAAGAAATTTAAACGTAAAAATCCTAATTTGCAGATATTAATGCATGATATTACTAATGAAATACTTAAATGGAGCACTGATCCTGAAAACTTTAAAGAGATTGAAATTTCAGCAAATAAAATGGCTCAAGAGATGATAAAATATGGAATTAGTGATAAACAGGGAAAAAGAATAAGTCAATTTTTTACTTCTTGGCCAAAAATGATAAGATATCAAAAACCAGATATGCTTTTACACGATGGTGATGAAATCACTTTTGGGACTAATAAATTAAAAATTATTTGGACACCAGGGCATAGTTTTGGACATATTTGCGTTTTTGATCAAAACAAACAGCATCTCTTCTCAGGTGATCATATTCTTTCGGAAATAACTCCACATATTGGAGTTTTCAATATATCTCCTGCTCTTAAAGATAAATATAATTTTCATAATATTTTAGGAAATTATTTGGAATCATTAGATCGTATTGATAAATTAAACCCTAAAATTATTTTTCCTGGACATCAAAAAATTATTTATAACCCTCATCGACGTATTCTGGATATTAAAGAACATCACAAAAACCGGCTGAAAGAAATTTTTGACCTAATTGTAGATAAACCATTAACACCGCATAGGATTTCACAAATTCATTTTGGAGAAGATTTAGATGAGATGAATGGATTTCTAGCGTTAAATGAAGTATTAAGTCATTTGATTTATTTAGAACATCAAGATAGAGTTAAAAGAATCGAAAAGAATGATAAAATTTTATTTATAGCCAATTAACATGCAAGATTCAATATTAATTAACTAAATTATATCTATTATTTTGAGCAAATACATTTTTCATGTTTTTGAACAGAAATTTTATCAAAAGACATATTAAGTAAATTTACCATTAATAAATTATTTTCTAGAGTTTCTCCAATATTTAACAACGATTTAATTACCTCTACTGCTTCTAAAGTGCCCAATATTCCTGGAGTCACACCTATAATAGGTAAAGGGGACTCTTTTTTAGGTTGCTTTTCAGGTTCACCATAAAAAACACACCGATAACAAGCAGATTTTTTTGGATTAATTGTTATCATTTGTCCATAAAAATCTTTAACACCAGCAATTGTGCATTTCACATTATTTCTTATGGCAGCATCATTAACCATAAATTTAGTTTTAGCATTATCACTACAATCTACAATATAATCTTTATTCTTGATTAAATCATCAATTGATTTATCATCTACACACATTTTTTTAATAATAATCTTAGAGTCAGGATTTATATTATTCAATCTTTCCTTGGCAACCTCAACTTTCACGCGATTTAATGAACTTGAATCATATAGGATTTGTCTTTGTAAATTTGATAAATCAACTGTATCATTATCAATTATAGTTAATTCCCCTATTCCTGCTGCAACTAAATACATTGCAAATGAAGAGCCTAAACCTCCAGCTCCTATTTGCAGTACTTTTGAATTTAATAATTTTTCTTGTCCTTTTTCTCCAATTTCTGGGCTAATTAACTGCCTTGCATATCTTATTTTTTGTTCTTCAGATAATGGCATAATTTTACTACTCCTATCTTTTTTTTATTAAATATGGTTGTTTTAAAAAGATCAATATTATTGATTTAAACATTGTGATTAAAATTTATTAATTTGCTAAAAATAAAAATGATAATATGGATATTTTAAAATTTTCAGAAGATTTAGTGAATAGTGATATAAAATTATCTTTAAGTTATATTATTTTTAATGATATATTGGTTAAAAGGGAGCATTCTCAAAAATTAGATAATTATATATCTGAAATTTCAAAAAAGGTTAAGGATACTTATTCTC
>JAHLWE010000483.1 GCA_019058135.1 Promethearchaeota archaeon
ATAGTGATTGTAGTCCAACCGATCTTAATTCACATAAGAAGGTCAATATCATATTAAAAAAAATCATGGGAGAAGCTAATCTTACTGAGCCCTTAGAATTAAAAATAGAAAGAAATTATGCTTCACTAAACCCAAGTATGACAAAAGTAATTAAGAGTGCTATTGGAGATGTCCTTTATACTCAAATCATGGATGAGGTGAAAGAAGAATATGGATTCAAGAAAGATAAGGATTGTAGGAAAAATTATATTGTCATGACTCAATTTATCCAAATGGTATATGATTCAGGCAAGCAAATTACAGAATTAGAAGAAATTATTCAAAATATTTATGATCTCTAACATTTCTCAAAAAAAGTAATTGATTAAATGAAGGAGGATAGCATGTCATTTAATATGACATTAAAATAAATTAAAAATGTGTAAAATATGAATCAAAATATATGTTTTGCTATTCAAGCCAAAAGGATTATTGCTTTTTATTATGATGGAGGATTACGCAAAATTGAACCATATTGTCATGGAGTAACTAAAAAAAATGAAGTCTTAAGAGCGTATATATAGTATATGATGGAATTCCTTTTGAAAGTACATCTTATTATATAAAGTTGCTGAGATTATTAGTATAACTCCAAAAAATAAAACAATTGATTCTATCCAAGGTGAGCGTTGGATAATTGTAAAGGTTGGGATAGGTCCATTATAATGCGTGTTGTTAATATTTATTGACACATTAATATCACTATTATTTTGCTTTTGAAATATCCAATGGGCGATTGAAGCATTTCCAACAAAATTCATATTAGATCCATATTTTTGCTCAAAAGTAATGTTCCAATAAGCCATTATAGAAAAACTCCAAGAATTGTTCGAATTAAAATCCAGATGTAAAATAGTATTATTTTCATCTGCTATATAAAAAATAAATCCTTGATGTGGATTATACACAATTTCAGAATCTCTAAAATAAACAAATCCAACTATGTGTTCATCCTTTTCGGTATATTTTATATTGGAATAATTACCTAGGCTTTTGATAAATTGGCTATTATTAGCTGATATTTGTAATATAGTCTCCATATAGGTGATTGTGATATTACGTGGTGTTGATTTTGCAAAATTTTCCCATATATAGTTCGAATATTCACCATATTTCATTGGATCAGAATTATTTACAAAATCAGAGGCAAATATTGGGAACATTGAGTCAGAAAGTGCAGAAATCATCTGTATAGGAACCCAAAAAGATGTGTCAGCTTGAGTACTAATATTAAAAGATAGGTGAAAAACACGTAAATCACTAACGTTAGCACTTAAAGGGATATCAAAGACATACATAGGTTCGTTTATTTGTCTTAATTTTCCTCCTCCAGTACGTACTACAGCCCAAAATTTAGAATATTGGACTTTCCTACGGCTATAATCATAATTCGTGAAATAAATTATAAATAAAGAGCTTCCAACAATCACAAAAACTATTCCAAAGAGATATAAAAGTTTTATTATTCTATTATTCAATTTTGATTTCTACCTGATAATTCATACATTTTTTATTTTCTGATTGATTTTTAAAAGTTCTATATTTTTTTAAACTTATTCAATTAAAAAAAAAAGTAATTTTTTGATTTATTTCCTTCATTTTGTTAAATTTCTTCAAATTGATTATTTAACTATTACATTGTGTCCCTCAATTATAAAGATAAACTCTTCAATTTCAAGGTTTGATCCCGAATTAAATGCTAAATCTATGTACTAGCTTGGACTAATTTTATGATCAGTCCCAAGAATAACCGTCTTTATGTCATCACTAAATTTTAATTCTCTTTTTACTTTTCCATCTTTACAATGAACTGCTGAGACAAGATGTAATATGATTTCATCTCCATTTTTCAATTTTGCCAATAGTTTGACTTGGTCTATAGAAGAGATTGTTTTTTGATGTTCTGTTAAACGAAGTCTATACTCACCATGTATAGCTTTTAGGCTATTGGTTATCTTATGTTCATGAATTACATCTTCCCCTTCTACGTTATGAATATCTAACAATCCTTCATCGAGATAGTTCTCTCCATCAAATACGGAGAGTATGGGACACCCGCCGCCGCCACCGTCATAATATTGGTATGTATTGATGTAAGGTTAATTGTATTTATTGTTATGCTAAAGGAATGGCAAAACATTATAAACGATGTACAGAATATACTTGGGATCGTATGAAAATTAATTGGGTGACAGTAAATAAGAATTATAGAAAAATCAGAAAGAAAGGAATCGTGGTATAAAGAAGCCTTAAGCACATTATCAATTGAGATTTTAATATTGATCATTTCAGAAAATATTTTTATAAGAAAATGTTATATAAATATTTTGATATGTCAAAATTATCAGATACAGGATTAATATTAACTATAATTGGAACCTTTTTATTTGTATTACCTGTGATTCTATTCTATGAAATATCTCCGATCTTATTTTTTATTATTCTAATTAGTGGATTGATTCTTACTTTTATTGCATCAATAATTATAATAATAACTAAAGACGAATATCACACACTTATATTAAAGAATGGTTTCCCTTTAAAATTAGATCATTTGATTATATTTATTTGTGCGATGACAATAGCGGAAACTTCTTTCCTCTTTGTCGACATAAATAGTTACAAGTATACAGGTAAATTTACATATTTTACAATTTTTTTCCCTCTTATTATAATTTGTTTTGCAATCCTTGAAAATTTTTTTAAAAAATATTTTAACAATTTAAAAAACAAAAAACCCAATTATTAAAAAATCCTCGCATTATTAAAGCCGAAAAAAAGAATGTAATATTGTAAATATCAAAGATGTTATGTTGCTAATCTGGGAATAAAACCAATTTATCCCGTAATTTCTTTTTTAATATAAATTGACGAAAAAATTTCTAAAAAATTCGACAATTCTAGCTTTTTTTTTAATTAATTGCAAATTTTTTTTTTGATTGTCCTTCTAATTTTGGTATTGAATTTTCATTTAACCCATTAATTCCCGCAATTATTGATCAAATTTTCTTTAAAGAAGTTTTTGCTTCAGTTAAATAACTCATAATATTAATCATACAATTGTATGGCTATATTTATAAGCTCACAAATAAAGAAAATGGAAAAATATGGATCAAACTTAGAACAATACGATACGATCTTCCCGAAATCGTGGTATAAAGAAGCCTTAAGCACATTATCAATTGAGATTTTAATATTGATCATTTCAGAAAATTTAAGAGAAAGGTTTGCAACAAGCAAAACATGGTCATATAAGCCTCCATTATATGCTCCGTGATAACCCTTTATTGAAGCAAGTAATCTTTTCATTATATCAAATAAATATTCCAAGATTTGGCGCTCATATTGCTCAAGAAGTATAGTATCTAGAAATTGATTAAAATTCTTTATGTTTATCGTCAAATTTTTAATTAAATCCTCTTTTACAAATATAATATTATTGTCAATCATAATCTTTAATTTATCCAAATAAAGTAATTTAGACTATAAATCTTTTAGAGTATTTCTAAACAAGTAAGATTTTTAATTATTTAATATTTAATACTGTATTAGATTATAGTTATCCATTTGGTTTATTATGGAGAAAATTAAAAATGTAATATTCTGCTTCAATTGCAAGCAATTTCTGAGAGATAAACATGATTTCCATGTGGATTTGTGTATTATTTCTATTCGATTTTCTTTAAGAATATAGAAAGTTTTTCTTTTAATTTTTGAAATTGCTCAGGTGTGAGGCAGTGTTTCCTGTTATGCAAGAGCTTAATAATGGGACTAAACGCGATTTGAAAAATTACCAGGCAAACTTATATAAAGTAAAGATTAATGAATTATTGGAGCTTCGTTCTTTTATTAACGCTCTCCAGGAGCAATTTAAAAATAACGACAATCTCAGTTTTGATCAACTTTCTGTATTGAAAAATATTAAATCTTCTTATTATAGCACAAGAATATGTAAGAATGTGTTTAATAAACTCCTTTTTATATTAACTATCCAAGAACCTCACTCTTTTTTTAATGCGCTTGACATTACACTCGATGGACTTCTAAGAGAACATGGTGAAGTTTTAAATGAGTTTTGCGATTCCATATACTCTAAGTTTCCGAAACGGAAATTCACGATTAAAGGACGTACTAGCGTTCAATTGGAACTTTTAAAAAAGCTCAAGATTTTATGTCTCAATTTCAGGAAACCCTTAGAAGAGGAAGCTACAACATTCAGTAAAGAGTTAAATTTTCTTTTTTTACAGCCCGAAAAAATCACTCCAGAGATTGTGGTTCATTTAGAAAAGTTTTTAGAACAGCATCCTACTCTTAACGAATATCGTGAAATGACTCTAATGGTGGGAGAAATTTATCGAACCCCTTATGAATTGGTAGATGGACATCAAATTGACGTCTTAATGCAAAAATCAACTTATTCTGATAAATTAAATACTGCTATATCAACAC
>JAHLWE010000484.1 GCA_019058135.1 Promethearchaeota archaeon
CGACTGGAACTTCCTTACCTTCAAATTTAATGCTTTTTAAATCACCAATAAAAGCGTTTTCAGGACACATTTGAATACAAGTTCCACAATTATAACATCTTGTTTTATCAATACCCTTTTCCATAGTAAAAGCATGGGTTGGGCAATCAGTTTCAACTGGACAAGTTTCACATTTTATACATTTTTTAGGATCAAATATTATTAGGTAATTATTATCCCAGACATCTCCATAAGTAATTTCACCTATTTTTTCTCTTCCAACTAAGTTTAAAATTTGAAGAGGAACATCCTTATCTGATTTAACCATAGTGTTTAGAATCTTCTCATTCAAAATAGGGAATGCTACTGCAATAGAACATATTGGTTCTGGCCCATATGATGTTATAAACGCACCCATATATTCGGGTTTCATTCCCTCAAAATCTGCGATAGTCATTAAATTTGGTTTTAAAATATAATTTCTAGTTCCTGGTCCCATAACATATCCTATACTTCCATTAACTAATACAGGAGAACCCACTCCAATAGTCTCAAAATCAGGATCATTTTGAAGTGGATTTAATGCTCCACACCCAGAAAATGTTAATTGAGAATTATTTGGTTCAAATTTAAGAGCTGAAAAAATAGTCTCTACATATTCTTTTGTAGGATTCATCATTGCACTATAATTTTTTATCGCTTGACGAGTCCCCATTAATCTTGCAAATTGCATATCTTTTAAGCTCAACATTTTCTCTATTACGACTCCTTCTTCAGTTTCTGCTTTCATTTCAATTGGTTTATTTTCAACGAGATCTCTAAATAAGAAGCCACCTGTATAATTGGCTCTCGTTTTGCTATGTGCTGTGCTATACACAATTACATCAATTACGCCTAAAAATTCATTAGGACATGGACCAACATAACCGGGAATTCCATTTAAGGTTATTTCTTTAAATTTTCTATATTTTTTTGGTTCGGCTAATCGAAAAGAAAATATTCCAGCAATTCCACTCATTAATCCTTTTGTCGCAGTTGTAATAACATCAACATTTTCAAATTCAATTTTTTCACCCTCTGCAATTTTATCCAAGAATTCTTGCGCTGTTATTACGACAGCTGTTTTTTTTTCGATTTTTTGTGTAATTTCTTCAATAGTTCTTGTTTTAGCCATTAAATTAAATATTGAAATATGAAATTTATATTTTTTAAATTTAGAAAATTGAATATAGAATCAATTGTTAATATAATTGTTCTAGAGAATTTTAAGAATTAAGTTTAATATTTTTATTATCAAAATTTAATTATATTTTAATTGAAAAAAAATAATTTTAGAGTGATGATTTTATGTTAAAAGAAAAATTGATTAAAAAACAGCCGTTTGAGCGAAAGATTGTTATTGTAACTGGAGGTTCTACCGGTCTAGGAAAAGATACTGCTAAATATGTTGTTCAATTAGGGGGAAGTGTTTGTATCATTGCGAGAAATGTAGAAAATTTAAAAAAGGCTGTTAATGAAATAGAAAGTTTAAAAGTCAAAGATGACCAATTTGTTGAGATGATTTCTTGTGATACAACTAAAATGGAACAACTAAAACCTCTTTTAACGGAATTTATAGAAAAGTATGGGATTCCAGATTATTTAATCAATAATGTTGGCTATGCATATGCACAATATATCGAAAACCTTACACTTGAAGATTTTAAAAGAAACATGAATGTTAATTATTATGGTCAATTAATCCCAATACTAATAATACTACCATATTTTATGAAAGCTAAGAAAGGTTATATCGCAAATGTCTCTTCTATGTCAGGATATATTGGAACAATGGGTTTTGCAACTTATGTACCTTCTAAATTCGCAATTGTAGGATTATCTGAAGTATTACGTCAAGAATTAAAACCTTATAACATAAATTGCACTATTCTTTACCCTCCTGCTATGGATACTCCTGGTTTTAAAAAAGAAAATGAAACTAAACCAAAAGAGTGTTTCATTATTGAGGAGAGAGGCAAATTATTACAGCCTGAAGTAGTAGCAGAAATATTTATTGAAGGAATTTTGAAAAAAAAATATCAAATTTTTCCTGGCGAAGCAAAATTTATTTGGAGAATGTATAGACTTATTCCTAGATACGTTCGCTATTTAGCTGACAAGATGTATATTAATGCACGAAAAGAATTAGGTAAAGAATAAAATCTTAATAATTTAATTTTTATTTTTAATTATTTCTTACTTTTACGGCACAATCATATTGAACGCTTTTTTTACCTTATTTTGAAAAATTTCAATATTCTAATCCAAACTTTTCGTAATAAAGTTGATTACATATGAATTTTTTGTTTTTTAAGATTAGTAATTAATATTCAAATATACCGATTATTTAAAAGTAATATTAAAATCCCATAATTTCTTTTAGAATTAATTAAAATCACTTTTTTTATAGATTAATTACTATTTAAACATCTAAGTTATATAATTTTTCTAAAATCTTCCAATGATAAATTAGATGGTATCCCTAATTGAGATAATTTAGAAATGAACTCATGAAGGGATAATTTTGCAATTTCCGCTGCTTTCTCTATAGAGATTTCCTTTAATACATATTTTTGTACAGCTAAATTAAGCCGTTCTTGCTGTAACCCTTTAATTAATATTTTTTTAACCAAAGATGAACGATCAAGATTTTCATGCTTAGCAAGATCTTCAAATTCCTTTATTAAATCTTCATCTAGCCTTAAATTCATTTGTTTTGTCATATCAATTCTCTCCTTGCAATTTCTTTTTTTCATTTACTATTTCTTTTGCTTTATTTTTAAAAAATAAAATTATATCTGATTTTAAGAATTTAATTAACGCTAATTCTTTAAAGAATGCTTTAAACTCCTGATAATTAATAATATTACTACGTAAAAAGTCTAACAAAATAATCTCCGAAGTTTTTGGCTTTAACCCGAAATTTAAAGCATTGTTTATTGC
>JAHLWE010000485.1 GCA_019058135.1 Promethearchaeota archaeon
GCCTACGCCACCTCTACCTATGAAGACAACTTTTTGTTTGAAATTACCAACCATTATTACTATTTTAAAATTTTTTTAAAAGGATAAATATCAATTCCTAAAAAAATCTCAAAAAATAAAGTATCATACAGATGTTATTAAGCCATAATTTTAAATTTGAAATTACACAAAATGGTGAAATACTTGTTTTAATTTAATGATTAGTCGAAAAAATGAATGGTTAATAATTCTAAGTGCTTTTTTTTATAAAAAAAAAATTTATATATTTAACAATTAAACTTATTTTTATCCAATAAATAGTTCTAATTTCTAACTATAAATAAGCATAAATAATAAATTTTATCTGAAAATTTGAAGGTGAAATTATGTCTGGCAAAGAAGTTGTTGGAAGTATTTTAATTTCTTTAATCTTAATGAGTGCGATAGTTTTTTTTGCTTTACCGTTTATTTTTCCAGGTGTCAGTGAGAAAAATATTGTTGTTCAATCTAAATACGCAGAATGGAGAACTGCCGCGATGATTTATGATAGTGAAACTACAGCATATAAAAAAATGAGCGACACTGAATTAAATATAACTATTCAAGAGAGCTCCTCACTAGCTATTGTTTTTAGCGCTGATGCAATTTTACATCTTTCTTCTACTTTTAATATAAAAAATAGCTATTTTATTTCTGTCGTGGTAGAAGGAGTCGGTAACAAAACTTTTTTTATTTCTTACTTTGATAGTGGCGGAGCAACGGGTAGTATTCGACAATTAACTTACAATCTCTATGTTAATTATATAACAGATCCTTTACCAGCGGGAACATATTATGTTGCAGTGTACTGGCAGTCGAGATATAATGCTAATGGCATCAATTCCCTAAGCGTAGCACACTCTGGGTATAATTATTCGCGAAGCTTGTGGATACAAGAATTAAGAATGTAGTAAAGCTTAATAATATTAAATTTATTTTTCTTTTTTTTTTTTATTATAATAAATTCAGAAAAATTCAAGAAGATATAATTTTATGTTTTAATAGTATCTTTTATATCTATAATTTATAGGTCTGGAAAAATGGAGAAACATAAAGAATTTTATTCAATTAATGAAATAGATGGAGTAACATCTATCAGTAGCCCCCATAAAAAAGAATTAAAGGAAATTGGGGGGAGAAAAGCTAAAACCTTCAGAACACTCACCGAAGAACAACTTAAAAATGTGACAAAAAATATTATCGGAGGCACACTTGAAAACATAGGGTTGAATGAAGATTGGACAATAACTAAAACTTTTTTTCCTGATGTCAAAATTCACACAATCTATTTTTATTATGGAGATGAGTTTGGGTCAAATGAAATAGATCAATTAAAATTTCTCTTTTCAGGTGAGCGAGTAAGGTGGATTCCCGGGGAAGACCTCGCAAATTTTATAGATATTATGATGAATTACGCCGAAAGAATAATTATAAATAAAGAACCATTTAAATCCAGTAAAGAAAAACAACCTGAAATGTTAAAAAATGCCATTGATGAAAGAAGCCCCTCGTTCTATTTTATAATTAATGAAGATATTCCAAATATAGCAGAATTGATTGGTGGGACCTTCATAAAACATAAAGACTTCTGGGAACTAAATAAAGAAATCTTTCCTGGAATAACAATTAGAATTAAATATACCGAAAAACATGAACTAATCCCCCTTATTTTGGGAGTTAAATCCGATATGCTCGAAAATTACGAGAAAGATCTTCTTAGAATCCTCACTATCAATCATATCTTGCGATACATAACTATAAAATATGATGAGAGAGAACTCCCCGAAGTCTGCAAAAAGATGTTCGCACACGGTTATCTTAAACAGAAATAATATAGTAAAAAAGAAATTCCTCGAAATAATGAACTACAAAAAAAAATGAAAAAGTAGTAAAATAAAATTAAATTTCTTAAAGTATTTATAAAAATTTCCCGAAAGCCATTAATTTACTATTAAATTTCATAAAATTTCAGGATTTATCTGACTCTTCTTTTAAATTGCATATTAAAGTTGCTCATCCTGCCTAAAACCCATGATTTTATTTACAATATGTTCAAGAAAAAGACAAATTAGACCCAAAACAATTAGAATTATTCCAGAGAATATGTGAATATCTATTTGAGGTAAATACCCATAATTATTATAAAAAATTGGTATATATATTATCGAAATAACTCCCATGAGCAGTAAAAATAGGCTAAAATACCTTAAATTTTTGTAAATTTTTTGTTTATCCACCATATTTATCATTTACTATTTTCATTTTATATTCCCATATCTTTTATCTATACTTTTTGATTTTTTTTTCTTTTCCTTTTTCTTTTGAGATTTATTTATTTTATAATTAAAAGATTTCTTTTTTAGATACATAAAAGAAGAAAAAACAAACTAAAAAGAAAATAAAAAAATATAGAAAAATTAAATTACAAAAAATATAAAGGAATAAAATATATTTAAAAAAAAATAAATTTTTACTCAGGCGTAATCTCTTTTATGATTCCTACCGCTACTGTTCTTCCCATATCACGTACGGCGAATCTACCTAGTTCTGGGATCTCTGAGTATTTCTCAACACAGAGTCTCTTTAAAGGTTGCATCTCAATAAATGCTACCTCGTTTCGTTTTATAAATTTTGGGTTATCTTCAATGACAGCACCTGTCTTTTGGTCAATTTTTTTAACCAGATTAATAAACTTGCAAGCTGTCTGTGAAGTATGAGCATGAACTACCGGTGTATAACCTTGTGCTATTGCTGTAGGGTGCCATATAACCATCAATTGTCCCATAAATTTACCTGTTTTGGCAATAACTGTAGGAGGATCACTTGGGTGACCTAAGACATCTCCACGATGGATATCATTCATAGTTATACCTCGAATGCTGAATCCAATATTATCACCTGGTTCCGCCTTATCGTAGCCTTCATGATGCATTTCGATGCTCCGAACCTCCCCTTTGAAGCCTGTGGGCATTATAAGAATTTCATCTCCAACCTTCATTATACCTGTCTCAACTCTGCCAACGGGTACAACGCCTGTGCCCTTTATGCTATACGCATCCTGTATCGGCAACCTCAATGGCTTATCCAATGGTTTTTCAGGGACTTTAAATTTGTCCATTGCTTCGAAAAGTGTCGGTCCATCATACCAAGGAGTTTTATCACTTTTTTCAACGATATTATCACCTATAATTCCACTAACTGGTACAAAAACAATATCTTTAATGTTGAAGCCAATTCTTTTTAAGAGATTAGAGACTCCATCTTTTACTTCATTGAACCGATCTTCGGAATAGTTATATGATGCATCATCGGATTTATTAACTGCAACAACCAATTGTTTTATACCTAGAGTTTGGGCAAGATATGCGTGTTCTGTAGTTTGTCCATTAGCAGCTATGCCAGTTTCGAATTCTCCTTTTTTACCGGAAACTACGAGGACTGCTGCGTCTGCCTGTGAGGCACCAGTTATCATATTTTTAACAAAATCCGCATGTCCTGGTGCATCAATTATAGTGAAGTAAAAGTTATTTGTATTGAATCTTCTGAACGCAAGATCTATTGTAAGACCACGTTCTCGTTCTTCTTTTAGTCTATCAAGTACATAAGCGAATTTCCAGGATTCACGGTCGAGTTCTTTCGCAAGTTTTTCAAGTTCCCTTGCTTCGCGGTCTGAGATAGCTCCCGCTAGTATTAGCATGTGTCCCATCATGGTTGACTTGCCATGGTCGACATGACCGATTATAATCAAATTTAAATGCGGTAATTCCTTAGGCATTTATTCTCACTTTTTTGTTATTTTATATAGATTTGAAATTATATAGATTTAATTAATAAGTCTCCTTATTTTTTAAAGTTTTAAAATTTTTGGATAAATTAATATTTTTTGCTCTTTTTTAATTTGGATTTCAACAAAAAAATTAATGGGATATGAGATAAGAAACATTGAATTTCAAATGAATTCATACCTAGAAAATATTTTTTTTTTCCCAATAAAAATTAATTTATTGTATGAGTATTTTAAGATATTTTTCAGCTATTTCCTCATCGAAACTCAGTATTTTCAATTATAGCATTGAAAAATACATCTGCATGAGGATGTTTTTCATCATTAATTCTCCATCCGGCTTGAATATGTGAAGAAATTGTATATCCTCCGAAAGTACTTTCTTCTTTTATTACGGCACCAACAGGAACGTATGTATGTTCAAGGAAATAAAATAATAATTTAAGCTGAAAAAATTTAAATAGGTCTAGAAAATTTACAATCTAATTAATTTTGATTAAAATTAAGTGTTTTTAAAATCGTGAAGAACAATATGAATGAAGTTAATTTGATAAAAAGTAAGCCAGAAAATTTGGGAGAGAGCAAAACTCATTATTTTCAAGTAGATGCAATGAAAGCGTTAATGATATTTTTAGTTATTTTTGACCATACAATACCATGGACGATAAAAGGTGATATGGGGGTTGCGCTTTGGGAAAGAATATCTATTCCAATATTTTTGGTGATCATGGGTTTTAACATGGGGAATTCATTTAAACAGAAGGGAGATGTCCCATTGAGGGAATTATATTCGAAGAGTTACTTTAAAAATAAAATCCTACGTTACATAATTCCTTTTCTAATACTATACATAATATCAACTGTTGTTGGTTTGATTCTTTATAGTTTCGATTTTAATGCGATGATTGAAACTCAATTATTACCTCATTTTGGAGTAGTTAATTTGATTATGGGAATTCTTCCATTTTGGGGTCCGGGCAATTGGTTCATTCCAATAATTTTCCAATCTATTTTAATCATGCCATTACTATATAAAGGTTTTTCAAGCAAACCAATTTGGAGTGTTTTAACTCTAATTTCATGTTTTGTCATTGAAATTGCCGTTCAGTTATTTATCTTTTTTTGTTTTGGTCCACCTCCATTTCCTTCGTGGGAAATATATTATAGTTTTCTTTTTATAATTTGTAGTGTTTTTATATATCTTTCTGCTATTGGGTTAGGTTTGTGGTTTTCTATGGGATACGGTACCACAGAGAAGAGGAATTTATTAATGTGGATTTTATTTCCACTTAGTGTCATTTATCTTATAATATATATGTTTTGCGATTTTCGATTTGACTTTATTAGGGGGGATTACAATTTATTTATATTTCCTTATTCAGCTTTCTTATTTCTGATTGGAATGAAATTATTACCTGAAAGAGCGGAGGGTAAATTCGCAAAAGCAATTGCTGTGATTGGGAAGGCGACATATCATATCTTATTAGCACAAATCTTATATTTTGGGATTGTTGTTGCCATTTGGGGTGACCATTATTGCGCATCAATTATTGGGATTAACCCTTTTAACTATTTTGTTTGTTTTACTTACTTACCTATTAATTGGGTGATTTGCATCCCCCTTGGTGTTTTATGGTATGTAATAGAAACAAAAATACGGAAACGTCGAATATCGATAAAAATTAATTAAATTCCTTTTTTTTTATTTTAAATTTATAATTTAATACATCTAATGTTTTGGGAATTTGATTTATTCTTTTGAAGGATAGTGCTGCAATTCCTAATTTGTATCCAATTTCTGAAGGGAAAATGTAACCATTTAATTTCTTAAACATAAAGGGATATTGTCGATATAATCCTTGGATTTTCGTAATTACAGGAATATTAGAATTTGAATTAATTTCGAAGCCCCTCCCTTTTTGGATATTTTTAAAAAGGTAGATAATATCACTAAGATCTTTGTAATCTTTGATACTTAATGAAATTTTTTTGATGTGGTTTTCAGAATAAGTAAAATAAATTGTATCTTTTAAAATTTTAATATTAATCTTGTTAAGATATTTATTGCTGTAATCACAGGCGTAAATAAAAATTGTAAATAAAAATTTTAATTCACTTTTAGTAAGACCTAATTTTTCGGATAGATCATTTAAATTAAAAGATTTTACCTCATTATTTGGGAGATTTTCTCGTATAAAATCTATAAATTTATTCCAATTTTCGAAACTAAACTCTAACATGATGATCCAGAAAAAAAGATTTAAGTCAAGGTTTTAAAGCTTTATTTGCATATGGACTGTTTTTATGTTTTTTACTTATTTTATTTTTAATGTCAGTTATTTGATTTTTCTTGTACTTTCTTCTGATTATGGTTGATGATACAGTTAAAATAATTGCAAATCCAAAAATACCTGATATAGCAGGAATATTATAATTAGAATTATTTGGTTCTTCTGAATCATCTTCATTATCTTCATCATTGTCTGTGACCGTCGAATTAGTATTATCTGAGGTATCATTATCAGGAATTACAGGTAAAGTGCCATTTGAATAATATCTCTGAAATGTTAGTTCCTTTTTTCCTATCTCTGGATCAAATATATCGGGATCTAAGAACGGATGGATTATGTAAAAATTAAAAATATAAGAACCCGAATCTATAAAATCATATGTTATACTATAATGGTTTTTTAGCCCTACCTGCGACGATTCCAAAAAAGTATTTTCGTTAAAAATATCGTTAATAATATTTACATACATACTTGTTCCCGACATTGGGGTATATCCCGAGGATGTATCAATCGTATAATTGAATTCTACGGTTATAAAATTGGAACTATTAACATAAATATATTCTGAAATAATGTCAATAGAGGTATTTATATCTACGGGGGTTTCAATTATTTTTTTCATTCCTGAATATACACATAAATTTCCATTTATTTTCGGAAGGTAGTCAGGGTTGAGGTCAAGGTAAATGTCTTTTTCATACAAATTCTCACCGTTTTTATCCAAAATAATCGTTCCCAACTTATCACTCTCAAATTTTATTGTTACCATTGGTCCTAAATTGTCAAGAATTGGATTAGAAAGATTCGCTTCTAAATGGAATGAATGTCCGAGGGTGGCATTATTGTCTACTTGATAGTACAATTCGTTCGAAGAATATATCTGAAGTATCAATTCTTTCTTCCCTATCTCAGGACTATATATATCGGGGTCTAAGAACGGATGAATTACGTAAAAATCAAAAATATATGACCCTAGCTCTACAAAACCATAAGTCAAATTAAAATAATTCTTCTGTCCAATCTGAAACGAATTAAGTGAAATATTTTCTATAAAAGTGCCGTTGAGAAAAACGCTTGCATACATATCTATTTCGGACATCGGGGTATATCCAGAGGATGTATTAACGGTATAATTAAATTCTGCTGTTATAGAATTTGAATTATTAGTATAGCAATGCTCGGAAATTATATCAATATTGGTATTTATCTCTACGGGATTTTCAATTACTTTATCTATTCCCGAATACACACATATTTTACCGTCTATCTTCGGTAGGTAGTCAGGGTTGAGATCAAGGTAAATATCTTTTTCATATAAATTCTCACCGTTTTTATCCAAAATGATCGTTCCCAGGATATCACTCTCAAATTTTACCGTTACCGTCGGTCCAAAACTGTCAAGAATTAGATTACATAGACTCGCCTCAATTCTAAGTATATATCCAAGAGTGACATTATCATCAATTTGATAATATAATCTAATGTCATCATTTGCTGCAATATCGCATATCCAAAAGACCATATCCGTGTCGATTGTTTCCGAAGTGTTTGAGGCAAAATATTCTTTCTCATCCCCAATATATAAACTATGTAGTAAAGTCCTAACTTTCACAATATCAAAGTCCATGGTAATATTCAAGACTTTTGAAATTTTGAAGACATAATAGATGTCCCTAAAATTGGAATAATCCAACCGTGAAAAAATGTAATTTATGATTTTTTGGGTATTTAGATTATATCTCCCTACAGATGTTAAGACATAGACCATATAATAAATATCTTTCAAAATATCACTGAAATCATCGGAATAATAGGGGTCATAATAAAGATATTGCGAAGATTCCATAACACCTCTGGAGATAAAGGTGCACAGTGCGTCAATGTCTATCCCGTTATTAGTTATATCCCCGTCGTCCAAGAATATATCGAGTATTTCTATGCATCTTATGGTAAAATAGGAGTAATGCAAATAAATATGGTCCTCATAATTCTCAGGTGGATATAAAGTATATATATAATCCGGAATAAATCCGCCGTATCTGGTATATCCAAGTTCTAAGAATTGACATGCTATTATATGCTCAAGTAACTCAGTCAGGTTGTTAGCTGAAGAAAAATCGTCCAGTTTATATATTTTGTCTAAAGCGGATAAATCATAGAAGATATGCTCTACCGAATTAAGGAATCCTATCTCTTGCGAATAAGTGTGTTTTTTTGTTCCTTTATATTCCAACGGGGCTGTTCTATAATTAACGGAAGTTAAATTTGATGTGGCAGGTCCGTAAAAAGTACCTTCACCAATATTGCCGAAAGTATAATTTTTGTGAGCCGATTCTATGAGTTCATATAACTCCTGCAGATTTAAATCGGGTATTCTATAATTTAAATCGAAAGAGCTGACGGTATTCCAGACTACTTTTAGGGAAGTATGATCCCTTGATAGAGACGAGAACCCTTCCATTTGCTGAAATCTCAGAACAAATAAATAGATTTCCTCTTTTGTTAGTGCATCAAGATAAGAAAGACTTCCGTTTCTTTTAAAATATCTAATAATCTCATAGGTGTCAATCAATTCATAATTACCCAAATTTTGGGTGTTCTCCCAGCCTCCACCGTTCATTCTAAAATCTAACAAAAAATTTATTGAGAGCATATTATCATAAGTGTATCCGACAATGTCTGCTAGTTCCATGCCTAGAGCCGTAGAAAATATATTATAAGTTTTAGTTATTTTATTGAAATAATTATAATAGAAGCATCCTGAATTTGAATCGTATAAACCGCCAATATATTGTAAAAAATTTTCGATGTTTATCACATCTAGCATTCCAAAAGAATTGAGAGTCGTAATTGCATAAAAAGCTGAACGTAAGTTAGGATCGTACCTTAACACCGTATCCACAAGAGGTTCCAAATCATTATTAAATCCACCGTGAGTATAAGAATTATACGGACTCTGGATTTGAAGTGCATTCAGGAAAGAAATTATCTGATCTCTCTGAACAAGGTAATAATCCCAATTTATGTTAAGGGTATTCAATAATTCGACGGCAAAAAATGTATTTTCAGCCGTTGGAATATTTTGCGGAGACTTACTTGGAGAAGAGTGGCCAAAAAAACCCCCCGTGACTGGATCATAACAGCTCCATATATAATTCGTTATATTTTCTTGGTTTAATGAACTTAGCTCATCCAATATGATCAAAGAAAAAACGGCATAACAATATGTTAGGAGGGGAGAATTTTGATAATAAGCTTCAGAGTCTACAAGATCATAAAACCTAAGGGAATAATCATCCTGAAATTCATTTTTCACGGGATCATAATGAGACATTATATATTGTAAAACTTTTCCTTCATTGATTTGATGTAATTTACCGATTGCATCCAAAATATACAGAGCAAAATAAGTATCCCTGATGGATGGAGAATAATATTCTTGGAAGCATCCGTATTGATTATAATCAGATAGTCTATCATCTAAAAGATCATCGATATCCGATTGGCTTAAACCTGATGCTGATGAGTTTATACGTTTCAAATTTACTTGGGAAAAATCAGTCGATACTGTTTTATTAGATGATAATATAGAAATAAATCCAGCCATCCCAAAAATGAATATTATTAGACTTCCAACCAA
>JAHLWE010000486.1 GCA_019058135.1 Promethearchaeota archaeon
TACTCTCTTAATTATTATTTTTTTATTGGGGCTTATTGGTGCTTCTTTTTTTATTGGTTTAAATTTACTTACTTTTAAGTTTACTGCAATTCTTTTAATTTGTCTGATACTTTCTGCCATACCAATCGGAGGTATTTACATTGTATTAACCATTTTAATAAAAAATGTTCCTGAATTAATACTTGCTATGTCTATTGAAATAAATGCCTGGATTTGGATAATATATATTATCTGTTTCTTTATTGGCATAGGAGTCTATTTATTCAATACAATCTCTCAATTTTATGTAATATTTATTGTAGATTATCCAACACCTCAATTAAAGAGAAAAAATCAAGTATATTCAATTTTAATAATAATTTGTTCCGCTTTAATTGGAGTTATAATAGGAATCAATTTCGATATGATATTTTTATGCATTTCCACGTTGATATTTAACATATAAAAAAAATTATAAAATATTAAAAAGCTTTTAATTTCCTAGGAGAATAAATCTTAATCTAGAATTAAATGGGTTTTAATATTAATTATTTTTTAAAAAAAAGATAAAGGAATTACATGAATATCTGGATTGTTGACAATGAATCAGGAGTCACAATTTTATATAAAGATTCCCTTGGATTAGAAATTGATGAGGATTTAGTATCAGGTCTTCTAACAGCATTAAATTTATTTTCTGAACACGAGCTTGATCAGTCTGGGATTGAGTCTATTGATATGAGTGGTTTAAAATGGGTATATAGTCATGCTCAAGAATATAACTTGTTATTTATTGCAGCAGATAAGAAGGAAACTCACGCTGAAATTATTAGAGCTCGATTAATTGTAATTAAAAAAGATTTTCTTTTTCATTATGCTAAAACATCATCCGAATGGAAAGAAAAATGGAAAGGTTCAGTCAAACCATTTAAATCTTATGGAGATCAAATCGATGAGTTTATGGTTCAATGGAAAGAAACCGAAAAAATCGAATCTTATGGAATTTTATTTGACTCACTGGGAGTATTTCAACAGATTTTGAATATTTGTGCTACTGTAATTGAGAAATATATCTCTGGATTTAGACAAGAGCGTATTTATAGAAATATCGAGAATTTCTATTCTAGATTTATAGAAGCAATTCAATCAGATAAAGATAAGGAACTATCTAAGATCAAGTTTTCAAAAGAGCATGGTTGGAATATTTTAAATATTAACGTGAGTATTGCAGATCCGCAAACAATACCAAGAGTATTTCTTGATATTGTGAAAATGATGAAAAATTTTATATTTTATGAACTCGGAAATGAGAAAGCTTTAGATGCCTTTAGCGAAGAGCTATATCCTTATCTCTTAAATAATTGGAATCAATTACAGCAATTAGACCTTGAAAAACCTTTATTCAGTATTTTCTTAAACTATACTTAAAAGACAAATATAAAATGTAAAACAAATTAATTAATTTTTACTATATCTTTTCTGTAAGATAACTATCAATCTCAGCTGCAGCTCTCTTTCCTGCTCCCATTGCTGAAATAACTGTCGCACTACCAGTCACAATATCTCCACCCGCATAAACACCTTCCAGATTTGTCTTTCCATGCTCACCAGTTTCAATATACCCCCACTTATTAAGTTTTAACTCAGGGATTGAATTTGTAAGAATAGGATTTGCTTTTGTCCCAATTGCTATAATTATCGTATCTGTTTCTATTTTATATTCTGAACCTTCAATTGGAATAGGGCGTCGTCGCCCAGAATCATCAGGTTCTCCTAATCTCATTTTAATAACCTCCATTTGCTTAACACTTTCATTTTCATCTCCAATAAAGCTCACTGGATTGGTTAAAAATTGAAATTCAATTCCTTCTTCAATCGCATGATGATATTCTGCTCTCCTTGCAGGCATTTCTTTTTCAGATCTCCTATACACAACAATTACTCTTTCAGCACCTAATCTCAATGCAACTCTTGCTGAATCCATGGCTACATTTCCCCCTCCAAGAACTGTTACAATTTTTCCTATTTTAATAGGTGTATCATATTCTGGAAATTTATAGGCTTTCATTAAATTTGCTCTTGTAAGAAATTCATTTGCCGTTAAAACACCATTTAAGCTTAAACCGGTTACTATAATAAATGTAGGTAGTCCTGCACCCACTCCAATAAAGAAAGCCTTGAACCCCATAGATTTTAAATCTTCTATAGTCATTATCTTTCCTATTATCTTATTGTATTCTATTTTGCCTCCTAATGTTTTTAATGTTTCGATTTCTTCTCTAACTATGTCTTTTGGTAATCTAAATTCTGGTATACCATAAACTAGCACACCTCCTCCCGTATGAAATGCTTCAAAAATTGTTACATCATATCCTCTCATTAAAAGCTCCCCAGCGCAAGTTAAACCTGCAGGACCTGCGCCAATGATTCCTACTTTAATATTCTTTGGAGCTTGACAATCAGGACATGCTTTAACCTGACTTTTTCGGTCCCAATCAGCAATAAATCGTTCTAAGTTACCAATTGCAATTGGTTTTGAAACAGAACTTAACAAACATGTTTGTTCGCATTGTATTTCTTGAGGGCACACTCTCCCACATATTGCCGGTAATAAATTATATGTTTTTACATTATTGATGGCATCAGAAAATTTCTCTTGTCTTAATAATCTTATAAATTTTGGAATATCAACATTAACGGGACAACCCTCAATACATAAAGGATTTCCACATTGTAAGCATCTTTGAGTTTCTAATTTTACCATTTCTAATGTATATCCCTTTGGGACCTCCTGGAAGTTGTTTTTTCTTACATTTGGATCCTGTTCAATCATTTTTTGTCTCGGAATTTCTTTATACATTTTTAATTTGGATTTAGCAATTTTACTTAAAGTTATAAAACTTTTACTGTCCTCTTCAATTTTTTTCTGTTCGATTAATTTCAGATTAAAAGCTTGCTGAAATAAATCCACTCCTTTACTTGTTCTTGTAATAATTGTAGACCAACCCGGTTCAGATCCAATTGAGCCAATAGAAAGATCAGAAAGCTCAGAAGTTAAATCATCACATAAAAAACATCCAAATCGACCATATTTTTTTATCTTTTTTATCGGAATATCAAAGAAATCCTTATTATTTTTATAAATAATAAACCGTCCTTTGTTGATATCCATTTTTTTAATTTCTTTAGGAATTATTAACCTTCTAGTAAGAAATTCATTCTTCAAAATATCAAGTATCTTTTCATAATCAAATGATTCCATACAAAATAATCCTATTTTTAACGCAATATTATTATAAAAGGGTTCATTAAGTGGATAAACTGAAACTTTTCTGAGAGCCTCCATAACACAAGGAGTTCCTACAACTGCAATTTTCTTGAATTTTTTTGAATTTTGTAAAATTTTTAATGCGTGAGCATTACTATATCTTGTCCCCGCACTTTTTAATAAATCTTCTTCATTTTCAATCAAAAGGGGTAATGGCTCATGTGGTTTTTCTGACACACCAACTACTAAAGCGGCATCAATTATTTTCCGTATAAACGCGGTTTTTAGTAATGTTGTGACAATTCCCCCATCTTGTGCAACTTTTCTAATAAGATCATCTTTTGTTTGTGCTGAATAGATTTCCCTATAGTTATTAAATTCCTTCAAATATTTTTTATCAGAATCGAGTTTTTCTTGATCTGTCTTTAACTCTTTGGGAAAAAATGAGCGATGACAACAAGCGTAGCATAAACCACAATTGATGCATAAGTCATCATCAATATTTAAAGTGTCATTTAAGAAATTTATTGCATTAGTCGGACAAATCGAAACACATAACCCACAACCACTACAAATTTTTTTATCCCTTATTATTGAAACATTTGGAAATAATCCTTCCTTCTCATTCTTCTCTTCGATACTTTGATAAAATTCAGATATCTCTCCAATAAATTCCAATAATCCTAATTCCTTTAAATATTCGATATTATAAATTAATCTTTCTTCGGAAATTTTTAAATCTTCTTTTAATTTTTGGATATCAATTCTTCCCAATTCCTTTATTTTTTTCAAAACTTTCTCTCTTTCATTTTCAGCTTGCATCAGAGAATTAATAAATTCTTCAAACTCAACCTCATTATATTTCTTAGAATCGAGAATTTTCTGTTTATTATCGATTAAAACTTCAATTAAAGGTGATGCTTTTTCCATTTTAACCATTCTCCTTATAAAATTTTTTTAATGCTTTACATTCACGATCATATAATTCTAGTGATTCTTTTTCTTGCTTTTCAAATCTTTTTGCACGCTTTAAAAGATTATCAAAATCTACAATATGTCCATCAACATCAGGTCCATCAACACATGCAAATCCTATTTTTCCATCAATTGTTGGAAAACGACAACCGCCGCACATTCCAGTACCGTCAATCATGATTGTATTTAAGGATACAATTGTTTTAACTTTAGGTAATCCATCAAAACCATTAGTTGTAAGAGCCACGTATTTCATCATAATTAATGGTCCTATGGCAATTACAATACTCAATTTTTCTCTTTTTAATAAATCCTTTAATGGTTCTGTTACAACACCTTTTATCCCCTCTGACCCATCATCTGTACAAATAATTAATTCATCACTTACAGATCCCATTTTATCTCTCCAAAATAACAACTCCTTATTTCTGGCGCCTAAAATTGAAATAATTTTATTTCCTACTTCTTTTAATTCCTTTGCCTGCGGGTAACAAGGCGCTATTCCCACTCCACCTCCAATAATCACAACGGGATATTCATATTTTTTAATGTGAATTTTATTTCCTAAGGGACCAACAACATCAAGAATCGAATCTCCAACATTTTGATGGAAAAGTAATTTTGTACTTTTTCCAGCAATTTGAACTACTATTGTTATTGTTCCCCTTTCTCTATCATAATCAGCTATTGTTAAAGGAATCCGTTCTCCTGTTTCATTAATTCGAACTAAAACAAAATTCCCAGCATAGGCTTTTTTGGCAATTAAGGGAGTTTCTAGCACCATTTCAAATACGATACCGCTCCCTCCCAATTCTCTTTTTTCTAAAATTTTATATGGCATTCTTATATACCAATTTCTATTTCTCTTAAGTTTCAATAATATTAAATTAAATTTAACCTTTCTATTTTATTTTAAAAATTGAAATCTAATATTTAAAAAAAATGAAAAATTCAATTTTAACTTAAAAAAATAAAAATTGTCAATTTTTTTTTATTTTACACTATAGAAAATATTTTTCAACATGATTCCTATAGCAATTCAAGAGATATCAAGCACTTATATGCCTTTTAAAATTAAATTTAGAAAAAGTATCAATAATAATGAGAGATAAAATTTAATATTATATTAAATCCAACCTCTCAGTTTCATAGCATCGACAACTCTCTCAACGGATATCATGTAAGCACCCATTCTATTATTAGTTTCATTCAGATTGGCTCTTAATATGGTATCTTTATATGCTTTTGTCATTATTCTATTTAATAGATTATCAACCTCTTGTGCAGTCCAACGATGTAAATAAAATCCCTGAATCATCTCAAAATAACTGACAGTTACCCCTCCTGCATTACATAGAAAATCTGGAATAACAATAATATCCTTCTCAAATAATATCTCATCTGCAGCAGGAGTTGTTGGTCCATTTGCAAGTTCCACTATAATTTTTGCCTCAATATTCGTTGCATTTCTTTTTATTATTGCATTTTCTAATGCTGCAGGAATCAGTATATCACAATTTAATTCAAATAAATCCTCATTGGAGATCTGTTGTGTACCTTCTAAACCCACAATTGTTGAAGTTGTTTTTTTATGCTCAATTGCTTTATGAACATTAAATCCATTTTTATTATAAATCCCTCCCTTTGTATCAGAAGCTGCAACTATCTTGCAACCAAATTCATCCTGTAAAATTTCAGCAACATGACTTCCAGCATTCCCAAAACCTTGAATCGCTATTTTTGCACCCTTTAACGAGATATCTGTCTCTTTTATTGCTTCTCTAATACAAAATGTTCCTCCTCTAGCAGTTGCACTTATACGCCCAACACTTCCTCCAAGCTCTAACGGTTTTCCTGTGATGACAGAAGGGGCTTTTATACCTTTGATTACTTCATATTCATCCATCATCCAAGCCATTATCTGAGGTGTAGTGTATACATCTGGAGCAGGTATATCTATACGAGGACCTATGAACTCTGATAATTTTCTAATATATAATCTCGCAAGCCGTTCAAGCTCATTATTACTCATTTCTTTTGGGTTACAAATAACACCACCCTTAGCACCTCCTAAAGGTAAATCGACACAAGCACATTTCCATGTCATCAATGCTGCTAATGCTTTTATTAGCGAAGAATTTTCATCAGGATGCCCAATTATTCCCCCTTTGGTTGGCCCTCTTGCTGAATTAAATTGACATCTAAATGCTTTAAAAGTTTTTAATCTCCCGTTGTCCATCCTCATTGTAAATTTTAATATAATAAGTCTCTCCGGTTCAGATAAAGCATTATAAATTTGTTCATCATATTCAAGTAATTCACACGCATGTCTCAATTGCTGCTGTGCAATTGTAAATGGATCTAAATTTTCTGGCGTTTTATATTCTTTAAAATTATTAGTATAGGTAATTTCCATTTTTTATTTCACCTTTTGTAGTAAATTTACATTTTAAAATATTTCTTTATATCAAACTAATTCAACATTTCAACTCCTCTAACCTTAAATTGAATTAGAAAATCCTTGCAGAAAAAATCTGAATTCCTTCCTAATCGAGCAGGATAATCTCCAAAATATTCCCTTATGGGATATAAATCCACATGACCTCTTAAAGCCGACTTTAAAATCTCGTAAAAAATTGGATGATCGGTAATACAAATAGAATATATACCAGATTCGTAAGAATTTTTAGCTCTAACTCTAACTCCCATCATACTTAAATGATGTATATATATTCGAAATATGGTCAAATTTTATCCCTTTATTTTTAATTTAAACTGTTAAATATTGTTATTATTAAAAATAGTTTTATATAATATAAAGTTTTCAGTATTTCCGACGAAATTAACATACATTTTTAGAAAACTATATATAATTATGAAACTTTTCAAAATATTCCGCGAAATTCTAAATCTTTTTTAAAAAAATAGTATTAAAATGCTAAAAATTTAAACATTTTTTAATTATTATCAAATTCTATAATATATTTGCCAAAAAATACTAAAAGATTTCTCCATTTTTGTAATAGAAGTCAATTCTTTACACTATAAGATGAGACACCTTATATTTAACTATTAACCAAATAAATGGGAATAATATGGGAAAACCCCCTTATTACAATTTCAGTTCTTAGTTTTAAA
>JAHLWE010000040.1 GCA_019058135.1 Promethearchaeota archaeon
ATTCTTGAACATTTTCAGAAACCAAACAATTCCAGCCAAAGTCAGTTAAAACAAATTCCCAAGAGTTCCATATTGATAAATTAGGAGCATTAAATGCCCTCGCAGAAATCATCATGGTTAATGGAACACGCCAACCAACTGCCATAGGTAAAGCTTCCGCCATTAATAAATAGCCTTGAGAAGCAGTTGCTGTAAATGTTCTTGCTCCTGCAGCGCATGCAGCTGTAGAATAACTCATCGCCGCCAATTCTGATTCAACATTAATGAAGGCTGCCTTTAATCTACCCTGATGCACAACATCAGATAATCCTTCAACTGATTGAGTTTGTGGTGTAATTGGAAATGCACAAATCACATCGGGATCTGTTTGTGTTACGGCTCCCGCAACAGCATAATTCCCTATCATTGCAGTTTCAATAGGTTCTTTAATTTCACTAAAAAATAATCTCATTGGTTCTATTGACATTTAGTTTTTACCTCTAATTATTATTTATATTAAATTTTGGTTGGATTCTATTATAAAAAAATACATTTTTAACATAAAATAATTATCGCCATTTTCTGGAATTTAACACGATATTAAATGGATTTTTGCTTTAGACGATATTGCCTTTACCGGGCATATATTCATACAATTTAAACAAGATTTGCAGTGAAATTGATCAATACCAGCCATATGCCATAATCCTTCATCATCTTTTTCTCTTAAAATAGAAAAATCTGGACAAATAAACCAGCATCTACCACAGTCTATACATATCTCCTTATCCCAGAGCATTTCTAATTCACTCCATGAACCCGTGTTAACTTGAGAACTTCCATATGCAATGATATCTTCATCACAATACCAAACTCCAGCTTTATCTAATTCTTGAAAACCGGGTTTTTCTGGTTCTACTTGTTGCCATAATACTTTTGTATTAGATGTTAAATCAAGTTCTACGTCGCTTTCATATAAACAAGTTGCTTCTATTGCGGATTTTACTGCTATAATATTTTTCTCAACAATTTCTCCTTTAAATCTTTTTCTAATTGCTTCGGATAATTCTTCGAATGTAAAGAGGTGTGAGACACGAACCAATGCACCTAAAATTATTGTATTAGTAATATTTCTCCCAAGAATTTCCAAAGCTATACTTGAAGCATCAATTCTTGCAATATTTATATCCTTTCTCTTAATAATGTTTTGAATTTCCGATTCCTCCATTATAGAATTAACAATAAGCCATCCACCTTGAGGCATTCCTGCAGTAACATCTATTTCTCTCAATAAAGAATCATCTAAAATGGAAACTAAATGAGGAGCGTAAACTTGTTCGTTTGATCTAATTAAATCTTTATTAAAACTTAATCGAACATAACTTTCAGTAGGGCTACCAGCTCGTTCGGCACCAAATTTTGGTTGAGAAATACCATGACCAGAAAAGGCTTCTACACATAATTTGGAGGCTGTGACTCCTCCTTGACCACCTCTTGCATGAAACCTTAAATTTATACAATATTCTTTTAAAATTTCTTTTATTTTTTCTGGAGTAATCATTTTTTTCTGAACTTTAATTTTATTCTAAGTTAAGCATAATCTAATAAAACATTAAAATTTAAGTTTTATGAATTATATCTCTATATTTAATTAAAATTCATTTTTTTAGGGTATCGGAATAATTTTTTATAAAATAGAAGTTTTAAAAAATTTCGTATTTTTATTAAAATCAATAAACTGTATTATTAAATTTATAAAACTAATTTGATCTTGTAAATAAAAATGGACAAGAGATACAAATGAATTTTACTTATCAAATAATAGATTATTCTTTAAAAAATGTATTATTGGTCAAAAATTAATGAAACTTCAATAGGACATATAAAATTTCTTGATAAAAAAATATTTATTATTCAAATTAATCATTAATTGATCAATTTCGAATTTACTCTTTCGAACCTTCCAAATAATTATGGCGAAATGTTTAAATCATTTTATTGATATTAATATCATGGTTAAGTTTTTAGATCATAATAATGTCGTAATGTCAAAAAATCGTTGAAACCTAAAAAAAATTTTAGGATATCACTGAAAATTAGGTTATATCAAATTTCCTAAATACTTACAATGACATAATTCAATGAAAATCCAAGAAAATGTTTCTATATTAATTTCAAGTAAAAAATAAAAAAGGGTTCCTAATAAAAATGGAATATAATATTGTAATTTTTTTTGGTCCAGAATGTAATTATAGTGAAACAGAATTAAAGAAATTATTTCGAAGTAAAAGTAATTTTCCAAAAAAAATTTCTAAAATGAATATAGAAGGATGCATTGATATAAAGTATATGTTATATGCAATAGATCAAGGTGCTGATGGAGTTATTATCATCAAATCTATTTATAATATGGGAACATTCAATATGATAAGTGCTTCTGTTCAAAAAGATGTTGAATTGGCTAATCATATATTAGAAAGAAGAGGTTTTGGTAATCAAAGAATTAATATGTATTGGTGTAAAAGTGGTGACTACAAACATTTAGCTGAAGTTATTGAAGATACTTACAGAAAAATTAAAGAAATTGGACCAAATCTAATCAAATGTAAAATTGATAAATATTTAACTCCTATTGTTGAATAAACTCTAAAGAATTTTTATTTTAAAGCGATTATCCTTACAAATGAATGGTAAAAAAAATCGAAAATGAATTTAATTAAAAAAAAATGAGAAAGATGGTTGAAAATATTAAGAGCTATGATTTTAAATTTTTATCTCCAAAAAATTTAATGAATGCAACTTATAAAGCGGTAAACAATTTTCAGATCAGAACCATTTTTGAAGCTAAAGAAGATATTCTAAATCAAGGAAAATATAGTGAAAAAGAGTTATGCAATTTTTTAGATTCAATGATTGATGCCGAAACTGCGCGAAAATTTATTCTAGAAAAATTAAAAGGTAAAAAACCATCAACCTTAGAAGAAATTATAAAAAACTTTAATTTTCCCCCAGAAAATACTATTAGGGATATAATATATCTAAGAGAACAAGGTTTTATAGAGGAATTACGAGAAATTAAAATAGAAAAACAAATAATTAATGAAGAATTAGTAGAAATAAAAAAAGATATCTATAGATATCAAGTTAGAGAAATAACTGATCATTTTCAAGAACACTTTTTTTGTTCTGCTTCGCTAATTTATGATTCTGGTTTTTGTTGCCAATGTGGATTTTGTCAAACAATATGTCCTTTAGATGCCATTAAGATTACAGACGAATTTTTGGAAGTAGATGATGGAAAATGTATTAATTGTTGTTTATGTTTCAGTGTTTGCCCACAATCATTTTCTTTCGAACAAGCATATAATCAAATTAAAAAATTAGATAGTTCCTTAAAATTTTCAGAACAAATAGGATATTTTAAAGATCTTTATACTGCAAAAACTACAAATTACTTAATTCACAAATTAGGACAAGATGGTGGTGCTGTTACATCACTACTTTATTATTTATTGGAAAATAAATTAGTAGATGCCGTTGTAGCTGTTTCAAATTCAGAAGATCGGTGGAAACCTGAAACTGTGATTGTAGAAAACGTGAAAGATTTGTATAAAACGGCAGGAACTAATTATGCATATGTTCCTATATTAAAAATATTAGGAAAAACAAAAAAATATAAAAATATAGCTATTGTAGGGCTCCCATGTAAGATAAAAGCTCTAACAAAAGGTAATTTATTTGCAAATAAATTGCCCTTTTATGAAAATATTAAATATAAAATTGGACTATTTTGTATGGAATCATTTACCTGTGATAATTTAATTAAACTTATTGAGGAAAAATTTGATAAGGATATAAATGAAATAATTAAAATGAATATTAAAAAAAGCAAATTTATTATAACTCTTAAATCTGGAGAAGAATTAAGTATGCCTTTATATGATTTTCTAGACTATGCTCGTGATGTGTGTAGCTATTGTGAAGATTTAACTGCTGAACATGCTGATATTTCTGTTGGAGGAATTGGTTCTAGGGCAGGATGGTCTTCTCTTATTATAAGAACGGAAAAAGGACAAGAAATTTTTGATGGAGCAATTAATACTAAACTAATTGAATCTCAAAAATTAAAATATTTTAAACTGGGTCTATATTTAATAGAAAAAATTGCAAAGATTAAAAAATCTAAGTATATACCAATTAAACTTATGATTACATAATTTTTATAAATTCAATCCTTCGATTTTTTAATAATTTTTAAATTTTTTCTAATATTTCATTAGAATAATTTAGATGAATGATTATAATCCTTCTGAAATAAAAGATACACATAAGTTTGAAGCAGTTACACCTCCTTGTCCTCCGCGTGCATGGAATCTAAGGTTAATGCAGTTGTGTTCTAAAACTTCTTTAATCTTTTTTGGTGTTATCATTTTTATAATCTCATTTTTGAATCTACTATTATTTTAAAATACGACCTATAATAAAATTTTAATTCTAATATGGAATAGTAAATAGAAATGAATACCTAAAAAAATTTCTTATTCAATTTTCAGAAAAATATTTGCGTATATAGCTAATTTTTTTATAAATTTTATATTAGAAATCTTTATTTCTTTCACAAAATAAGTGAAAAATTTTACTCATATAACACAAATATTGGAAATATTAGCTAAATTTCTTAAAGTAAAAAACAAGAAATTAAGAGAATAAAATTTGGATTATTGGGATAATTTAACTGTTTTTTCATATGGATAATATATGTTTTATCTTTTCAATTGAGCTTTAATAGAGCTTTCCATCGTTTTTATATCAATAATACTCGGAAAAATTTTGATCTATTTAAATAAAACTTGAGTTTTAAATAGAATATAAGCTTAAATTTAACTTGTTATTTTAAATAAATTTAGTGAAATTTTATGTCAGAAGAAGAAAAAATTGAAGAAGCCCCTAAAGAAGAGGTGGCTGAGGTAAAAATACCTAAGAAACCAAAGGAAAAAAAGGAAAAAGTAGGTGGGGGATTCAATGAAAAGATGAGAAAGGCGGGTTACATGGACATATACGACTACTTTACTTTAGCAGTTGGAATTTGGGGTTTTATATGGTCATTGATTGGATTTCTATTAACCATTCAAGCCCAAGGTCCGATAATCGCGGCAATTGCAGGAATAATAGATCCAAATTTCTATCTCTTTATGACGTGGCTTGGTATGAATATTCTGCAATTATGGATTTATATCACATTGGCTCTATTTCCTTTTTTTATTGTAATCGTTGGGATGAAAATAATAAATAAATGGCCGGAAACATTCCCCTTGCATTTCATCAAAACACCCGAAGATTTGAGAGCGTTTATGGTATTTTCAGCATGGTGGAGCTCAATGTTTTTTTGGATAGGCTCCCCTTGGTTGAGATGGCCTCACTTTGTTTCCGTTGTGTTTCTAACAATCGTTTTACTTGCGGATGCACTCCACAAGAAGCTCTCTAAAATGCCCAGAAAAAAGATTAGAGAAATATAAATTAATTTAAAATATAAATTCTAATTATCCTTTTTTTTATTTTTTTTATTTTAAAAAGATTATTATAAATAGAAATAAATACACAAAAAATTTCTTATTTATCTTACAGAATAATATATACGTAGTTAACTATTTTTTTTATAAATTTTATTAAGTTTCTTTCTTAGTTAAACTTATATGTTTAATGATAATCTTCCAGAAATTAAAGATATTTCATTTTTATCTGAAATCCAAAACATGGCAATTATTGGTGCATCAAAAAATAGGAACTTCTTTTTCGTAAGAGCGCACCAAGAGAATTTTAAGGGAAAAATTTTTGTGATAAATCCAAATCTTAAGAAAATTCCGGGTTTTGATGATGGTACTCAAGGGAAGATATTTCCTTCAATTAAAGATGTACAAGAACCAATCGATTTTGCATTTATCGCAGTTGCAAAAGAACAAATTTTAGAAGTGATTGATGAATGTGTGGAAAAAGGTGTTAAATTAGTTAGCATATTTACTTCAGAATTCTCTGATTCAGGAACAGAAGAAGGAATTCAATTGGAAAAAGATTTAATTAAACATGCAAAAAATAATGTGCGAATTCTCGGTCCAAATGGAATGGGAATTACTTATCCAAAAAAAGGAATAGCTTGGCGCATAGGGTTTCCAAGTAAACCAGGTCGAATTGGATTGATCTGCCAATCAGGCGGACTTGCCAATCTCGCAATATTTATGGCAAAGGAATTAGGTTTAACTTTTTCTAAAGTGTTTTCTTTCGGAAATGGAGCAGATCTTGATTTTGTGGATCTTTTAGCTCATTTATCTCAGGATAATGAAACAGATTATATTACTGTGTATTTAGAAGGCATAAAAGAAGGAAGGGGTAAAGTCTTAAGAAAAGTTTTAGAAAAAAATAAAAAACCTATTATATTATTAAAGGGAGGCGTTTCAAATACTGGCCAAATAGCTGCAAAGACACATACTGCAGCTCTTACGGGAAAAAATGAAATTTGGGATGCGTTATTTAAACAATTTGGAGTTATTCAAGTTGAAACTCTCACAGAATTATTATGTGGCGCGTTAATTTTAGACTATTATGGTACTTTTAAAGCTAAAAACTTTCTAATTATCTCCATATCCGGTGGATATGGAGTTATGCTTACAGATATAGTTGAAAAAAAATATGGTTTTAAAGTCCCACAATTTAATGTTGATATTCAAGAAAAAATTGCTAAATTGTTTTATATGAGAGGTACCAGCCCAAGAAATCCACTTGATTTTGCTGCTCAATTCTATGATATGAAGACCTTAAAGAAGATTTTTGAAATTGCTCTATCTGATAATGAAATAGATGCAATGATTTTTGATGTTCCAGCTTTTTATTTCGATCCCCGTTTTAGATTCCTCAAATATATTAATTGGGAAGAAAATTTATTAGAGGCACTTAATTTCAGTAAAGAATTTCATAAACCTATTTTTATTATTATTCAACGTGTTGATTTTCCTGAACTTAGAAGCGATATTATTAAAATGCTAAGAGGAAAGAAAATTCCGGTATTTGGACAACCAAAAGAATTCCTGCCATTTCTAAAAGAATTAAACAAAATTTTTGATAAATAAAACTTATTTAGTTAAATAAAGTTTCTTATGATTCTATAATAAGTTCAAAATTCCGTGAATCCGCAAATGTTAGGGTTTTTCAACTTTTTCAAAATTATAAATTAAAATTTTTAAATTGATTTAACGGGTTAATGTTGGAAAGGCTTCAATCTATATA
>JAHLWE010000487.1 GCA_019058135.1 Promethearchaeota archaeon
ACCATTTTCATTAAGGATTAAAATATTCCTAGGATCTATTTTGTGCAAATTGAAAAACAATTCAGCCGCTTCTAAACTTAAAAACAATCGCTTATTTTTAATAAACCCCAATGGAATTCCCGAAAATTTTATTGCTGCGAGTTTTTTGATTTTATTAATTTCTGGCTCTAATTGTTGAGGAATTAGAAACAATTCAAGAGTGTTTTTATTTTGCTTTGATTCTGAGATTTTAATATAAATTTCATATTCCTCTTCAAGAATATATTTCCAAATCTTGTTTGAGATATGATATAGAGAATCTTTAACAATTTTTTTTTTATTTTCATTTGCTTTTCGAAAAATTTCTTCATAATTGGGCATTATCTTAAATTAATAAAGCGAAAAAAAAATATAATCTTATTATTTTTTAATAATTATAATATTAAAAAATAAAAGTAAGTGTATAAAAAAAAGTCGGAGAACTATATGGGGATTCGCAAAATAGAGGATGATATTGATCTAGAAGAAGCAATGAAGAGGAAGGGCATAGAGTTAAAGCAAAAAGAACTTGAAGAAGAAGCAAAAACAAGAGAATTTGCTAAAGACAAAATAAGAGAAATTGCAATCAAACACGGAGTAATTCTTGCTTTAGATCCCGAATTAAGAGATGAAATTAAAGAACTTCAGAGGAAATTTGATATTCCTACTTCGCGAATTATTACTGAAAGAATTGAAGAAATAGACGTCTTAAGGAAAAAGAGAAAAATTGATCATGAAAAATTAGGTATGTTAGCATACCAAAGAGTTTTAATGGAAAAAGAAGAAACTGGGGGTATTATGCCGATCTCTGACGTATTTGAAATTGTGAATACAGGTATTCTCGTGAATCATTTAGAGATTGAAGATGTAATTAAAGCTATGTATCTTTTAAAGAAAAGGAAAGTAATTCCTAATATTCGAGAGCTTGATGATGGAGTTATTGAAGTTAGATTTTTCTCCATTCAACATACCGATGATGAAGCAAAAGTAATTTCATTAGCTTCAGAAAAGGGTTTTATTTCTTTAGAAGATGCATGCTCAGAATTATCATGGTCTCAAGAAAGAGCATTGCGGGCATTAAAATCTTTAGAAGTCAGTGGTTTTGCTAAAAAAGACGAGTCCTATTTAAGAGGAAAAAAGTGGTATTTTCCTTCGATTTCTTAAAAAGAATTTCAATTAAAATTTAATAATTCAAATTTATTTTAAAAGTAATATCTCCTTCATCAGTTTTAATTACTTCTCCTTTGCCCTCTTTTTCTAATTTTTTAAATATCCTTGTTAAATCCCTTTTTGGTAATTCTGCGAAAAGCTCTCCAGACTCCCTGATCTCAAAAGTTAGAATTGGTTCTAATTTACCGTTTTCTTGTGCCCAATCAAGTATTTCTTCTGCCCATTCATCCAAAGTTTTCCAATAAATTCTTACTGCTTCTTTCTTTTTTTTATTTAGCCATACTCCAATATTTTGATCCACTAATTTTTGAGCTATTGCGGCGATTGCGCCATCTCTATTGCGTAATTTAGAAAATGGTTTCTCAGCATTTAATTTTCTAATATAGAGAACGTGCAATATCGATATTCGGGCATAATCATAAATTACTTGGCTCCACTCAATTAACCAAGATTGATAATCTTTAGCATTTTTCTTTGTATCTGGAGCAGAAAACATATATTCATATCTAGCTTCTTCAAGCCATGGATGCTCTTTAATTAATTTTTCATAAGAAATTAATTCTTTTTCTATAACCTTTGGTTCAATTACAATTTCGCTTTCGATAGACTGAAGTTCTTTCTCAATCTCATCTAAATCTTTTGTTTTAATTAGAACCTCAGTTTTTTGAGATTTTTCTTCAAGAAATTCTTCTATAGCATCTAATCTTTTCTCTATATTATCTAAATCAATAGAAATTGTTGGCCCTTCTTTTTCCTTAACCTTTTGTTGTTCTGCTTTAACTTTTAATTCTTTTTTTTTTTTAAGACTTTCTAATTCTTTTCTTAGTTCTTCAATTTTTTCATCTGATACAGCAATTTCTTCTTTTGGGACTTCTTTAGCTTTTTGTCTATCCATCGTTCAAGGATGCACCTAATTACTATTTATCATTCACCAAATTGTTTAAACCACTCATGGTATCTCTTTATTTCTTTTTCAGATACAATTGGTTTAATTTTTTTAAGTGTTTTGTTAAAATCTTCTATATTTACATCTCTAACGATAATTTCCTCTGCTTCGGCAGTTATTTTTCCACTCATATCTAACTCTCTTATCGGTCTCATAATCACTTCTCTACAAACATTTGCAATATCAGATCCAGAATATCCCGCAGTTTTTTCTCCAAGTTCTCTAAAATCATTATCTGTAAGTGAGAGATTGACTCCAGCTGTATGTATTTTAAAAATTGCTTCTCTCGCTTCTTCGTCTGGGAGAGGGACATAAATTTTTTTCTCAAATCTTCGCAACATTGCTGTATCAATGTCCCAAGGTCGATTTGTTGCACCTAAAATTAAAAGTAATTTTTCAGTCCTTGATTTAAGACCTTGAATTTCACCTAATAATTGAGTTTTAATTCTTCTCTCTCCACCACTTTCTGAACCATATCCCCTTGAAGTTGTGATTGAATCAATTTCATCGAAAAATATGATACTTGGTGCCTCAATTCTTGCTAATTTGAATAATGAGCTAATTAATTTCTCACTTTCCCCAAGCCATTTTGATAATAATTCAGCTGCTGATGCACTAAAAAAAGTTGCATCGCATTCTGTTGCTGCCGCTTGAGCAAGGAGAGTTTTTCCGCAACCTGGAGGACCATATAAAAGAATACCTGACCATGGCTTTCTAGCACCGGTAAATAATTCTGGTCTCATTATTGGCAAGACTATTGCTTCTCTAAGTGATTGTTTACAATCTGTTAAACCAGCAATATCGTCCCATCGGATATTCGGAACTTCCGTAATAATTGTTCCTGATATGGTTTCTCTAAGTTCTTGTTGTTCTTTGGTTAAAATCTCCTCTTCTTCGATTTCTTCTGAATCTTTTCCCTTTTTAGTTACTCTCTTACGAGTTGAAATCCTTCCTTTTTTATAAGGTTTTAAACTTCTTTTTAATGTTTTAGCACGAGATACATATTCGTGAATTTTTTCTTGGCATAGTTTTTGCAAACTTGGATTTTTATTGTATTTTGCAAATTGAATTAATATTTCAGCTGCCCTACTATATTTATTAATGGCTTTTTGATATTCAGCCTTTTTATCGTACTCAACTGCTTCTTTTGCTTCTTTCATTGCAAAAGAAAACAACTTAGAATCTAAAGAACTCATTTAATTTTTACTCTCAACAGAATATATTTTTTAAGATATATCTACTAATAAAAATAGATTGAAATATCTTAAATATTTTTTAAGATATATATTAAAATAAATATTTAATTCTTAAGTAATTTTAAGAAGATTAATTTTAAAATAATTGAGTAGAATCATTTTGGGTTTTCTAAAAGACGTAAGTGGTTGGTTAAGCGGTGGCAGATCAAAAGATCGGGATATTCGATCCGTTACCGTTAAACTTAAAATCTTTAACAAGCGTTTAGAAAGGCAAGCAAAAAAACTTGAAGCGAAAGCAAAACAGGCAAGAACAAAAGCTGTAAAATTGCGAAAAGAAGGAGATATGAAAGGTGCTGAAGTTCATGCCCGAGGTTATTTACAATTTAAAAAATGGTCAAAAGGAATTTCAACCTTTAAATTAAATCTTGAAGGATTGCAATTTAAGTTAGAACAAGCCTCCGCAATTAAAGATGTTGCTGGAATTATGAAAGCAATAGCTGGTTCCGTTTCAGGATTAAAATCACAGATATCTATTCCTGAAATAACCGAAACAATTAAAGATATTGATATCGGAATTGAAGACTTCCAAGTTACCGAAGAAATTACTGCAGATGGAATTGAAAACATTAATGTTGATACAAGTGTTTCGAATGAAGAGGTAATGAATGTATTAGGCGAGATCGATGCTGAAATCTCGGTTGAAACAGGAATACAACTCCCAACAGTGGGTGGGGATCAACGAATTAAAGATCTAGAAAATGAGCTTAAAGAATTGAAAGAATCTGATGACTAAAAATTAAATTAAATTACTTAAGTTTTGTATTTTTTTATAAAGTTTAATAGAGATTTTGATTGTATTATTTTAATACTTTATTATCTTTTAAATTTGCGCTATTTTAACATCTAGACTGCACTCATTTCTAAAGATAAATGAGTACTGTATTG
>JAHLWE010000488.1 GCA_019058135.1 Promethearchaeota archaeon
ATGATTACGATGAATTTTTGGATCTTTTTCTTCAATATTATGATTTTTCTGATGAAATTACCCCAAAATTAAATAAATTATTAAATTTAGAATAAATTTTTATAAAGCATATCAAATAACGGACCCTAATAGATTTAGGCTAATATTTTTAGATAAAAATTAATTTTTAGCTTTTTACACATAAATAATTTTTTAATAATTTAAGAACTTTTGACACAATAAACTTATTAATTTTTAAATATAATTGCAGTACCTTTTAATATTTTTATCAGAGACGTCTTTTAAACAATTTAATGGATCTTAGATTTTTGATGAAGAATACTAGATCTTAGATTGTTCCTTAAGAATTCAATTTTATTCAATTTTATACAATTTAAAATATGATAGAAGCCATTTTCAGAGGGTAATCGAAATCTTTAAAATTAAAACTCCCTCCTTATCATATTCAAGATATAATTAAATTTCGGATCTATAAAAAATGATGTTTAATGAAAACCTTCAAATATTTGATTTACCAGAAAAAACGATTGATTTTTTCTGTGACGGCTGTAGATCAGAGGAGATTATCGAGTCTGGTGGTGGTTATGTTTGTAGAGTTGTGGATTAACATTAGATTTACCGATCTTTCAATATAACTCTCCCTATAATCAAGATTCAATTCAAGTTTATTCTAATGAACTTAAGAAAACTACAAAATTAGGGACTAATTTAGAAAGGAGAGTAAATTCACGCTCTGTTAAGTTAGAGCGAATGTCAAAGATGCAAAGGATTTCTAATGAATATAACAATTTAGTACTTCAAATAGCTGATTCAGAATTTAATCGTATCATAACTGCTCTTCATCTTCCTAATTCGTTAAAAATTGATTGTATCTCCGTTTTCAAGAATGTTTGGAAGAATTTAAGAAAAGGGACTAAAGGAAGATCTGCTGAGAAGTTAGTACCCGTTATTCTCTTCATGGTTTTAAAAGTAAAAGCAATCAATTTTGATTTTCTAAAATTTCAGAACATTTTAAACGTCAATAAAAATGATTTCAAAGAAATTTTAATGGAAGCAGCTCGCTATTATCCAGCTTACGCCAAGAGAGATAGAAAACAATTAATCCTTAAAAAAATAAATGAAATTTGTGAATACTTTAATTTTAACAAGGATTTTATACAAATTGCAAATAATATTCTGCTGAAATTCTGGCCATTTATCAAGAATACAAAAGATGATGTGATCGCAGGCGTGGTGACCACCTTAACAATGATTGCTAAAGACATTAATTCTGTTTCGATCTCGAGTATTTGTGATAAGATTGGAATTAAAATGAGCACTATTAATTACCAAGTTAAAAATCATATTTTTGGTAAAAAGAAAATTTCAGGATTTAGAAGTTTAGTAAATTCATCAGATTTGATAAAAGAAGTAGTCGAAGGTGTTGTGTTTGATGCACTAATAATTAAGTCTGAAATTGCTCAAGATATCTCAGTTGGGAAAGAAATTGAAGAATCTGATAAAAGTGAGATTGTTATTATTGACCTAAAAAATGAAAACGAATATCATTTTAATGTTAGTTTGGATGATTTTCGAGAGATAATACCTCATAATTTACATTCTGGATCACTTAAATTTACCATAAATACTTATCCACTTAATTTTTTAGAGAACTATACAAATATAATAAATAGGAGCGATTTTCAAATTTTAAAATTAAATAAAATGCATTACAGAAGAAAATCCGGAAAGGGTCCTCCTGTAAAAGTTTTAATTACTTCCTTTTTCTCTCCTTTTAATAAATTTTTTTAAAGTTCCTCTACGCTCTAAAAAACGTGTGAAAGGTTTAAAATAAACTGATAATCAAATAAACGATTAGTAATAAACCAAAGCAGATAAATGCGGGAATTGCAACATATTTGAAAGCTTTTTTATAGTCAGTTTTGAAGTATTGAATGCTATATGCAAGGCATGGATGAAGTGGGGTCATTAAATAGCCTAAAAATGTAGCAAAATATAGAAATACAAAATCAAGTAAGGGCATAATTGTTAAGATGTTTTGGATTAAATAAATTGGAATTAAAATTGAAATTGGTAATAGAACGCGCCCTAAAGCAAATCCAAGGAAAAATCCGATGCAAATTAATAATACAAACGGTAGCTCTAATGCTCCAATATCTTCAGGCACCCCTGATTTTATAAATATCTCTAAAAATAAGAACATTGCAAAAATTAAAAGTGGAAATCGCCACACTTTCATTTTTTTGGCAATACTTTTTATAGTTGAGAATGGCATTTCTGCAAATTTTAAAGCAACCCCAATACTCAGACATAATCCAATAAGTAGAAAAATCTCTGGAATTGAAAGATTTAGAAATGTTCTACCAAAAAAATCAATAATTGGCGCAATCACAATAGGGATAAGATTAATAAAAACTCTTTTCAGATCGCGAGTATTTATCTCTTCTGTTTTTTCAACTTGCCAGAGTAATGTGAAATATCCAATAATTATCATAACGATGAATGGAATAATCATAGCTACAATGATAATATACAATGAGATTCCAGATAAAACACTAGCTACAAGTAAAGTTGATGATAAAGGATATATTAAAATTAATGCATGCCGATACCATACATTAATTCCAACCTTACGATCAGGATTAAGGTTTGGATCTATTTGATCTACTATTGGTGCGGACATTAAGGCACCTCCTGCTACGGGTAGCAGCCCAAAAAGCCCAGGGGAAACCATTAAGGCTGTTTTCTTAGAAACATTCATTTTTTGAACCAATTCAAGCATTAGGCCAGATTCTTCCATTATCCCACCGAGAATAGGAATAAGAGCTACACAAAGTGCTAATAGGATAATTGAAGGATCTATAAAAACTGTAATAATTGAGTTTAGTATATCTACTTGAGTTAATAATCCAAATAATAGTGCCCCAATAAATAAAACGATACCTAACTCTTTTTTAGAAAAAATAATAATTAATGCAATTATCAGAAGAAAGCTTAGCCAAGGTGGTATCGGTGGTATCACAATAAAAAAAATATTTATTCACTTAAAAAATCGCTTCAAATAAATAATTTATTTTGTTTGAATAAAAAACAAGACAATTTCGTAAAAGAAATAACATAATTTATAAATAAATATGATAAAATTATTTATAATCGAAATCTTTTTTAAGAGGTTTGTTAAATAATGGGTGCTGGAAAATTTTTTAGTGTATTAGCTGGACTTTTAACGATAGTTGCAACATATGTTTTATCTTTTTATGCATTTACAATCTTTTCTATAATCGTTTATGTATGTGGAATAGGTTCAATGAAAAAAATCCCAGAGATGTTTACCAATCCAGATGTATATATGCAACTGCATTAAGTTTACCTACTTAAGCAATTTATATTATTGCAGTCGTTATTATTTTTTTCTTGATTTCAGGGATCTTTCAGTTAATTGGTATAAAAAGTCGAGTATTAGTGATTCTAGGCTCAATCTTACCAATTTTAATAGGTATATATATTTTATTATTTGGTTTTGAGGTTCTTCCGACTGAATTGAATGTATATTCATTTTTATTTTGGGATACCGAGCCATTAATAGAAGGAATAATTCCGCTTAAAATATTAGAATTCAAGACAGTGGATATTGGGACATACGTATTAATTGCAGGAGGCTTTTTAGGTCTTATTGGAGGTTTTGCAGGCAGAGATTAATAATATTTAATTATTTTTTTTTGGTATTAATACCTTTTAGGTGATGCCAAAATTTTTTTTCTTTTACTTATTTTGTAAAAATTTAGATTGATACCATTTAAACTTATGGTTCTATTATTTTTTTTGTTTAGTAACCCGTCGATCTTTATGC
>JAHLWE010000489.1 GCA_019058135.1 Promethearchaeota archaeon
GTACAAGGTTTTAGATAATTTTTTCCAGATTTTTCTGCAAGTTCTTCTAACATTTTAGACCATTTTTCATAATTTTTTTTACCAGCGCTAAATGGGCCAGGCATAGACATAGCACCCAATATTACATCATCAATGATTTTATATCCAGAAACAACTCCTTCTTCTAAAAGCCTACAACCTTCATTTAATTGAATAGCCATATAAATTTCAGGATCAAAAAGACCAGCTTTTTTTCCCTTTTTTAATATAGGTTCTCCCTTATCATTCCATTCATAAAAACCCTTCCCAGTTTTTTTTCCAAAATTACCTTCCTTAATCAATTTTGTAAATACTTTTCCAGGAGTAAAATCTGGAGAAAGTGCTTCTGCAAAATACATCTGACAATGATAGTTTACATCCAAACCAAGATAATCCATTTTTGCTAAGGGGCCCCATTGATGCAAACCACCAGTATCGGCATCAATATCTTCCCATGGGATACCTTTTTCGAAGGCTTCATCAATTATTAAATTTTGATATAGAGCCCCTCCAATCGTTAATCTATTTACAATGAAACCTGGAGTTTCTTTTTCAATTCTAACTACAAACCTTTTTCCCTTGAGAGATGGTAGCTTTTCACCAACTGCGAAACTAATATCCATCGTTTCTTGAGAAGTTTTTTCTCCCTTAATTAGTTCGATTACTGTAAGAACTGGTATCGGAATAAAGAAATGCATACCTACGATCTTTTCGGGTCTTCCTGAACGTTCTCCTATTTTTGTGATAGGCATAGTTGATGTATTTGAAGCTAAAATAGTACATTCCGGGCAAAATTTTCCCATTTTTTCAAAAATTTCTTGCTTCCTCTCCAATATTTCGGGAATTGACTCAACTACAAAATCAGAATTAGCAAGAGCTTTTTCTAAGTCAGTTTCTTTAATGAGGTTTGCCATAAGAGATTCGGTAGAAACTCCCTCACCCAATTTACCTTTAATTTCGAGTTCTTTAAGTTTATTAAAAATATATTTCTCTGCTCTATCAACTGATTCTGTTCTTCTACTATTAATTATAACTTTATCAAAACCCGCCATAAGAGCTACCTGCGCAATTTCCCGACCCATTGTGCCAGAACCAACCACTACAAATGTTTTAATATGACTAATATCAATCATTTTTTAATTCCAATTATAATAATTTTTAATAATAATAAAACGATAAATAGGAAAAAAAATAAAAAATTTTTTAATATTTGAAAAGTTTATTTTCTCATTTTTATAAAGCCGCCGGATTTCATTAATTCACAAGGTCTAAGATATTCCTTTCCTGTCTCATCTACTAAATCTTCTAACAATTTTGACCATGCCTCATAATTATTTTTACCAGCACCAAAAGGACCAGGTGAATTCATACCTGCCATATTAGCATCATCAATAATTTTATATCCACTGGCTATACCTTCCTCTAGAATCCTGCATCCTTCATTTAACAAAATAGCCATCATATTTTCAAGTTTTAACAACCCAGCTTTCTTCGATTTGTCAATTTTTGGGCGTCCAGCTGACCAATCATAGAATCCTTTTCCTTTTTTTGCACCCAAGTTACCAGATTTATACATTTCAGTAAGTACCTTTCCAGGTTTAAAATCAGGCGAAAGTGTTTCTGTATAATAATTCTCTACATGAATTGCAGTATCTATACCAGTAAAATCTGTCAATTCACATGGCCCCATCGGCATTACGCTTGCATCTGCATCGATTTGCTCCCAAGGTATACCTTGTTCTGCTGCTTTATCGAAAATCCAATTTAAATAAATTTGGGCTGGAGCATTCAATCTATTGACAATAAACCCAGGTCTATCTTTTAAAACTTTAGCAACATATCTTTTACCCCTTAAACAAGGTAAAGAACCTGCAACAGCCATTCCAGTCTCCATAGCTTCATCAGAGCTCTTCTCACCAGCAATAATTTCAATGCAACGCATTAAAGGTACGGGATTAAAAAAGTGCATACCAATAACATCTTCAGGTCTTCCGCAATCTTTTGCGATCTCGGTAATACTCATCGTAGAAGTGTTTGTTGCCAAAATACAGTGTGCAGGAGAATTTTCTGCCATCTTTTTAAAAACTTCTTTTTTAACTTTCATATTTTCAACAACTGCTTCAATTGTATAGTCAGCATCTTTTACAGCAGATGCCAAATCTAATGTTCGCTTCAATTTTGCCATGAGAGCGTCAGCAGTTACTCCTTCCCCTAATTGTCCCTTAGATTCAGATTTTTTGAGACCTTTTTCAATATTAGTAAAAGCTTTATCAAGAAATTCATCCTTAATATCAACTAAAGTCACATTATAGCCAGCCATTAAACTTACTTGTGCAATTCCATTGCCCATAAGACCACTACCAACTACAACAATATTTTTTACATCGACCATTTTCTATATTTCAACCTTTTTTTTGAATATAAAATAGTTTTTTTTATTTTTAAGACATATAAATATATCTTATTTTTTTTTTAATCTTTAACATTTTATTTCTAAAAAGATCAAAAAATATAATGAAATTGAAAATGAAATTTTTAAAATCTTATATTTTATTACTGTTTAACAAGAAATTGCGTTTTTAAAATCACTTTAAGAAAAAAATAAAAATTAAGATGAAATGAAAAAAAAGGAAAAAAATATTATAAATCAAATTTTCTTTATAGAACTATTCATTTTCTTATATACCTTTAAAGTTAGGCTCTCTTCTCCTTAAAAAGGCATTAATTCCTTCTACTACATCACTTGCTTGAGAATTCACGGCGAATCCTAATTGCTCAAAATTAATTCCAATATAATGAGGTGCTTGAGTTCCATAGTTCATGGCTTTCTTTATACAATAATAAGATGTTGTGGCCCCTTTTCCTATTTTTGAAGCCAAATTGTGAACTTCCTCTTCAAATTTGTCATCATCTACAACTTTAGAAACATATCCCCAATCATACATATCTTCAGCTGATACTCTTTCACCAGTATATATCATCCACTTGGCTCTACCGAGTCCTATGTGTCTAGCCATTCGTTGAGTGCCTCCATTTGCCGGAAAGATACCTCTTACAATTTCTGGGAATCCAAAAAAGCTTCTTTTACTGGCAATTACAAGATCACAGACTAATGTAAGCTCACAGCCACCACCAAAAGCATAACCATCTACTGCAGCTATTAATGGTTTTGGAAAGGCTTCGATTCGTAAATAACTTCTATGACGATCAAACATCGAATAATCCATATGCATTGGAATTTTTGGGTTTAATCCGGGTCCAAATCCTGCTGATAAATCAGCACCTGAAGAGAATGCAGGTTTTTTAGTAACATTTTTAGTCCCTCTAAGGACAACACATCGGACATCTGGGTCCATTTCCATACTTTCTAATGCATCGGCAACTTCTCGACATGTTTGAGCAGTGAGTGCATTTAACTTGTCTGGACGATTCAAATTAATAACTGCATAGTTTCCATCAGCTACTCTTTCTATAACAATATGCTCATATTTCTTTTCTTCTGCCATATTTATCACACTCTTTTTTTGTATTTATTGATATTTTAATTCATATTTGAATACAGTTAATAATTTGAGGAGAAAAATAAAAAGCTTTTTTAAATAGATAACTCAATTTTCGAAAAATGTAAATGAAAATTACCAATATTAGAATAATTTCAAGTTTATTAAAAAAAAAAATATTTCAAATCTATTCCTTTAAAGCGTAAGCAGCAAGAATTTCTCCAAAAAATAAATGATGTGGTTGAATATGCCCTGAATCTGTCTCATGAATTATTTTACATTCATAATTCAGCAAGCAATCCTTTATTGTAGGAACTTTAACTCGTTTTCCCGGAATTATAGTTAAGTTTGCTTGTTTAAATTTATCAGTATTTCTCCCTGAATACGTACCACAAATATCAATAGCAGATCTTATTTTATCTGAAGGAACGTTTAATGTAAACTCTCTAATCCCTTTTGTTAAGAGTTCATAACTATAGCGGGAAGGTGAAACTGCTACTGTAATTACTGGATACATCCACAATTCACCTATAGACCTCCAAAGAACTGACATTACATTCGGTTTTCCATCCTTACTCA
>JAHLWE010000490.1 GCA_019058135.1 Promethearchaeota archaeon
TGGGATATTGAATTTTCTTAACTGAGGATAATATTTAAAAATCCTCGCACTTACACCTCCTCCACAAGGTTTTCTCCAATTAGTATCTTTTTCAATTAATGCAACCTTAAAACCATTTTTAGCTAAAATTTCTGCACATTTAGAACCAGATGGACCAGCTCCAGAAATTATTACATCAAACATAGAAATTCATTAAAGATTATTAGAAATAAATTACAATTAATTGGCGAATTATTTAAATTTTATTAAAATATGAACCCTTCTTCTAAATCTTTCTTATTTCTTGACCCCAAGTGATTTGTCATTTATAAAAATTTCTAATTCCTCATCCGGAGGCTCCTTCGCTTTTACAATAATAACTTTTTTATCTTCAATTTTATCAAATTTTATGAAAATAAAATTAAAAATCAGTTAAATTATAATTATGGTTTTATTTTTGAAAAAATTTTAATGAAATAATCATTACTTTTATTTTGAATTTAAATAATTACATATTTCAGAGTTTGATTAATATGAATAAAGATCATCCTACTAAGGAAATTCTAGAATCTAAGGGAACTATTCTAAGAGGAAAAACAATATGCTTGTGCGTCACTGGTAGTGTGGCGATAATTCAAGCCCCAATTATATCTAGAGAGCTAATGCGACTCGGTGCTGAAGTGGTATGTGTTATGACTAGAGCTGCCACAAAATTACTTGGTCCCGAATTAATGCACTGGGCTACCGGAAATCCAACAATAACAAAATTAACTGGCAATGTTGAGCATATCTATTTAGCAGGAGAACGACCCAAAAGGTTAGGAAAAGCCGATCTTATTTTAATCTGTCCTGCGACAGCAAACACGATCTCAAAAATAGCTACTGGAATTGACGATACAGCTGTGACCACAGTCGTGTCCACAGCTTTTGGAACTCAGATTCCTATAATTATTGTTCCAGCAATGCATGAGAGTATGTTCAATCACCCAATTTTGGAGAAAAATATTCTTAAATTAAAACGACTAGGGGTTGATATCCTGGGTCCAAGAATATCTGAAGGAAAAGCAAAAATTGCAAGAGTTGATGATATCATCCAAAGAGTAATTGATTTAGTGCATCCTGTAAAAGAATTAGAGGGAAAACGATTTCTTATAACAGCTGGTCCCACAAGAGAGTATATAGATGAAATTAGATTTATTTCAAACAAATCATCAGGAAGAATGGGTGTTGAACTAGCGAAGGAAGTAAAGGTTAGAGGAGGCGATGTTTTATTAATATACGGAAAAGGTACCAAAAAGGTTCCTGCATATATAGATATGGTTCCAGCGACTTCTACAAAAGAATTTTTAAACCTAGTTAAAGAAGAATTAACAAAAAATAAATATGATTTTTTCATTTCTGCAGCAGCAATTAGTGATTATACCCCAAAAGAATATTTAGAAGGAAAAATCTCCTCAAGTAAAAATGAAGAATTAAGTCTGGGATTAAGATTAACTCCAAAAATTATTGATATAGCAAGAGAAACGGATAAAAATGTTTTTATTGTAGGTTTTAAGGCTGAAACGAAGGTTTCTGAAAAAGAGCTTATTGAAAGGGCCTATAAACGCCTTATAAAATCAAATATTGACTTAATTGTCGCCAATGATGTAGGACGTGATGAAAGAGGGTTCGGAACTAAAACAAATGAAGTCTTTATTATTGACAAAGATAAAAATATTATACATGTTCCATTAAGTACAAAACGATATATAGCATCAAAAATAATAGATGTTTCCTTAGAAATCTTTAGGTTAAAAAATTATTAAATAATTTATGTCTCTTATCTTTGATATTAACATATAAACTCCTTATTTTTAAATATAGTTATTTATATTTTTTCATTTGAATTTGGTTAAAGAAAAAAATTTAAATATTAGAATTATTTCTGATTTAAATTGAAAAGTAAAAAAGAAATTAAAGAGGCAGTAAAGGAGATAAATATACTAGGTAATATGAATAATTAATTATAGAGTTAATAATATAGGTATATCACAAGTATACAACTAAATTTAAATATATAAAAATAACATTCATTCTGTGGTAGAGTTAAAATTAGTCCAAGAAAAAAAGGTTTAGAGGAAGAAGAAGGAAAAATAAAAGAAGGCACTATTGCCGAGTTTATGAGAAAGAGAACTCAGTTAGTTGGATTTGAGTTTGGTCACTGGAAACATGTTCAATATGCAGCAGAATTCATGGATAATGCTCTTGATGCGATCGAATCTTTCCAATGGGATCAATTGAAAAAAGGTTCAAAGACAGCTTTCTCTGTAGATAAAGATTTTGATGTTATAAAATTTGGAAACAAATTAAATGAAGATCTAATTAAGGAAATTGATGGAGAAAGTTATGAAACTTCAGAAATGGAATTAAAAACAGAAATAAGTCAAAAAAAAATTATACTAACTGAAGAAAAACCTAGAGAAAAAAGAGATAAAAAGAAAAAAGAGAAGTTAGTAAAAAATTTAGTTCTTGATATGGAGAAATTACTCCAACCATTTGAGAATATTGTAGATATTGAGCCAATTGTAATTGTTAAATTAACAGAATCTGAAGCTCTCTCTGTTTTGACTGATGAATTAGGAAAAAAAAATATAATGAGATATACATTTGAGATTTTTGATAACGGAACTGGAATGAATCGTTCTGATTTAAGAAAATTCGGTATCTATTTAGCATCAAGTAAAAGTGTAAAATTAAAACAAACCAGAGGTAGTCAAGGATTTGGAGCTCCTAGTGCATTTAGTGATTCACAAAATACGACAGGAGAACCAATAATTGTTGTTTCCAAAACACAATTTGATGTTTATGCAACAGTCTCTCAATTTTTTACAACTTCAAAAAATGAAAAGAAATATATTATACCCCATACAGAAATTGAAACATCATTTCTTCATGGAACATATATAAAATTGAATTATTTGAATATTAAATATATATCACGTTATGTTGATAATTATATTAAAAAAACAGCACTAATGAACCCTCATGTTACTATAAAATATATCGATCCAAATAATGAAAATTTTAATTATTCCAGAAGGGTTAATACATTTCCTCCTGAACCAAAATATGCATTACCACATCCCTCTTCTGTAAATATTGGAGATTTTCAAGATTATATTACAAAATCTGAACATAAAACAATATCTTCCTTCTTACAGGACAGTTTTGTTAGAATGAGCTCAAAAATTGCAAAAACTATAATTAATAAAGCTGAACGGCAATTAGAGGAGAAATTAAATCTATTAGTAGTAGATAAATTTTATATTAATAGAGCCCCAAAATTGACTTCTCGAATATATTTAATGCGCTATGAACCAAGAGTCTGGGGAAAATCTACAAAAAAAAGAGACCATCTAATAACCTATAAAATTAAAAATGTGGACCTAAAAAAAACATACTGGGAATTTATCAATCAATTCAATGAAAAATGTGAAGAAATTAAGGAAATACAGAAAAAAATTAAATCTCAGAGAAAAAAATTTGAGAAAGAAAAGATTTCTAAGGGACAAGAAAAAGAAATGAAGAAGGTTATAACTAATTTTAAGAATGGTATTAAAAAAATTGATAATGAAAAGGATGAAACTAAAAAGAAATTAGAAGAGAAATTTAAAAATATTAAAGATGGAATTACAGAAATTAAATCTCCTGAAGTTCGACGAAAGAATTTAGAATTAATTAAAAAAGTTTTAATTTCTAAAACTAAACCAGCTGAAATAACAAGTGATCAATTTAATGAGTTATTTCAAGCTTTTAAATCTATAAAATATTTATCTCCCCCCACCGATACAGCAATACCCATAAGCTCAACTGTATTAAAAAACATTTTAATTGATGAATATAATCTAAACGTTTCTACTAATATCGAA